>CAYGYP010000008.1:0-17942 GCA_964354115.1 uncultured Candidatus Bathyarchaeia archaeon
GAGGTTCTAAACGAATATTTGAAATGGACAGAAAAATAATAAGAGAAGAGCTTGGGTATTCCGAAGAAGTGATGGAAAAGATATGCTACAAAAACGTCGAACGTTTTATTGAAGTATAATTTAAAAACACTATGAAGCATTTTTGACACGCCTTCATTGGAATAGAGTCGCCAAAAAAACAAGTGGAGCCAAAACATGAATAACATCCTCGAAGTCGAAAACTTGAAGGTATACTACAAAGGTGTTACAGGCGAGTATAGAGCTGTAGACGGAGTTACGTTCGAGGTAAGAAAAAAAGAGGTCTTCGGAATTGCGGGAGAGTCAGGATGTGGAAAATCTACCTTAGTTGAGGGGGTCCTCAGAATAATCAAACCGCCGGGCTACATAGCTGGGGGAAAGGTCACGTTTGACGGAATCGACCTTTTGAAACTGAAAGAGGAAGAGCTCCGCAAGATAAGATGGAAAAAGTTGTCTTACGTTCCGCAGGGCTCCATGAACTCATTGAATCCGGTTCTGAAGGTTAAAGACCAAATTATTGACGCGATTACGACAAACTCAGATATCTCAAAGAAAGAGGCTGAAAACAAAATTCCAGCCCTCCTTGAAACTGTGGGTCTCACGAAGGACGTTAGCGAAATGTACCCGCATGAATTGAGCGGAGGCATGAAGCAAAGGGTAATCATTGCCGCTGCAACTGCCCTTAAACCTGACCTTGTCGTTGCCGACGAGCCTGTTACGGCTCTCGACCTTGTGGTTCAAAGAGGGATTCTTCAGACAATAACTGAACTTAAAGACAAAAACGATGTAGCAATCTTGTTTGTTGCGCACGACATGGCGGTCCACGCAGAACTCGTTGACAGGCTGGCGATCATGTATGCTGGTCTAATAATGGAAATCGGACCAGTAATAGACGTATTTAAAGACCCGTTGAACCCCTACACAAAGCTGTTGATAGAAGCTATCCCATCAATAACCAAGAAAAGCATCAAAGGCATCCCCGGAATCTCACCGAGTCTCTTCAACTGGCCAGAGGGATGCAGATTCCACCCAAGGTGCCCCTTTGCCAAAGACATATGCAAAACCGAACTTCCCCGACTGAGGAATGTTGGAAAAGACCGTTTTGTAGCATGTAATTTGGATGGTGAATTGAAATGAGTACAACTCCGCTGTTGCAAGTAAATCGGCTTACAAAAGTTTTCATGACTGGTATTTTGGCGAAAAGAAAAATTAAAGCAGTTGACGATGTGTCATTTACCATCATGGGAGAAAAACCACAAATAATGGCTCTCGTGGGAGAAAGCGGTAGCGGCAAATCAACGATATTAAGGATGATACTGGGTTTCATCAAGCCAACATCAGGCGAAGTGTTGTACAATGGAAAAAACATTCTGGAACTACTGAAAAAGGACCGAAAAACCTTCAGGAAGGAGGTTCAAGTCATATTTCAAGACCCTTACAGCATCTACAATCCATTTTACAGAGTTGACAGGGTACTTGATTTGGTAATGAAAAAATTTGACCTAGCTCCCGTAATAGATCGCAAAGCCTTGATTGAAGAATCGCTGAGAAAAGTAGGAATTAGACCTGAAGAGCTTCTCGGGCGGTATCCGCACCAAATAAGCGGGGGCGAGCGGCAAAGGCTGATGCTGGCTAGGATACTGTTGATAAAGCCTAGGCTTCTTCTTGCCGACGAACCTGTTTCAATGATTGATGTTTCTTTAAGAGCAATTTTCTTGGATATTCTTTTAGACTTTAAAAAGAAATACGAAATCTCCTCCATTTATGTGACCCACGACTTTAATGTGGCACGCTACATTGCTGATGATGTTGTTGTCCTCTGTAACGGGACAGTGGTTGAGAAAGGCACAATTGACGAAATTGTTTCTGAGCCGCTTCACCCATACACGAAGAACCTGATAAACTCAATACCTATACCAGACCCCACGGAAAGATGGAAAGACAAAATAGAGTTGAAAGTTACAGATTTAGAAAGCCGCATAAAATCGCACGGATGCATTTATTATAGTAAGTGCCCAAAGGTCTGCGATGGCTGCTCTGACAAAAAACCTGTATTAATTAAAGTAGGAAACAATAGAGAAGTCGCTTGCTTCAAATACAACTGACATCTTCAATAAAACCGTTTATAGTTCATTTGGCCTCCCTCAGTGAAACGTTTGATACATTCATGATTGTATTGGGAGTTCTTCTCAATCTATTTACCAAAGCGATAAATCTCATTATATAGAAAAGTATTACCTCGCTTTTCGGATGCCACTTGTGTGATATTCAGCTACTTCTACGACACTTTGGTTATGAAAATAAAAAGGTTTTCGACCGGGGTCTTATTTGTTCATGGTTCTTTCTTGCGCTTCCCAAACTCGTTAATCAGAGTTCGCATAAACTGAGGTAAGTCATCGGTTCCCTGACAGGTCAACAGGTTTTCGTCGTGTACAACTGGAGTGTCCTTGTATTCGATAGAAGCAACAGCTTGGATTACATCGCCTCGCATTTGCGGAGCACAGGTAATGCTGCGTCCGTTAAGCACCCCTGCCGTCAATAGCAGTTTGGGTCCTCGCTCTATGGCGCCAATGGGTTTGCCTGCCTTGTTCATGTCTTGGACAAGCCTTTTTAGACCAGGATGCCCACGAATCATCCAGGTCGCCAACCCACCTGGCAGTAACAACCCGTCGATTTGGTTCACGGTGATCGAGTGACTATCCAACTCCGCTTCGGTATCACAAGAGGAAATCACGTTCGGATTAGGCAACGCGCGGTCAACCATAGTCTGCCAGCCCATTTCGCCCCATTCATACGCGGGACTACTTAACCTGATCTCCTGTCCCGCACGACGCCCAAGCAGTAAAGCCGTTCCGCCTTCTTCTTGAATACGTAATCTAAGATAGTGTAACTGCGTAGTGTCGCTAGCGTCATCCACAACGATCCCCCAAACCTGACCCGAAAGCCGCTCTGGATAACCCACTGGCGCATGCCAGCCTTCTAAATCAGCCAGCGCTTCAAAAATAAGGTGAAAAAAATCTGGCAAATCCTCAGGAAAAATCGCTGTGACAATCTGCCCATCGCGGATGGTCCGAACATCCGACGGCACAATCGCTCCAACCGCGCGCATGTCGTCCATTATACTCCAAGCAGCAGTCGCGTGTACGCCCCTCATCAGTCCAGCGGAGATGAGGAGTTGTTGACCATGGCAAATCGCAGCACACATCTTACCCCGTTTGTAGCAATCCTTGACCATATCGACGACTTTGTTATTTTGACGGAGTTTCTCCGGTCCCAGCCCGCCCGGAATCAGAACGCCGTCAAAAGCCTGTTCCGCCACGCGATTAATAACTGTGTCAGCATACCCAAAAGAGTGATCCTCCAGTCGGTACTCCAGTTGATTGAGGCCGATCACGGTGACTTGAACCCCTGCCTCTTTCAGGCGTAAGCGTGAATAATTGAACTCGATTGGATTAGTGTCCCTTTCTAACAATATGGCAATGTTCAGATCAGTTGGCATCTCAAATCACCTTCTTCCCTTTCCCTTTTCCGCTACGCATAGCATTTTCAGCAATGAGCAAATAAAGATTCCTTTTTCCACTGCGACAATGAGACTGAAAGGATGTGAAAAAACAATTCAAATGTTAGGAAGACGCGCCAAAGCTGTAGCTAACATCTAATATCTATCGGATAAACAATTATAGTTTGAGATATCTCTCAGCGTTCTTGTGAAATATTTTCTCAACAACCTCATCTGAATACCCAAGTTCCTTGATTAACGCTTTGTCTCGCTTGCAAACCTCTCTGGCATCTTGCCACGATGGAGAAAAGTTAGAAGCAGGACAGTCTGTGCCAAAAATTACATAATCCTCTAGACCCATGTCTAAAAATCTTTGAAATGCAATTTTACGATAAAATTTCGGAGTCCCCGGAGTAATATCTATGTACATCTGCATCTTATCGACTTTTTCTTCTTCTTTTTCATTCCAAAGTCTGGACTTAAGCCTGTCGCAGATTCCTATACATTCATCAATCCATGGCCAACCCACATGAGCTAAAGCGAACTTAAGATTTGGGAAGTTAATCAAGACCTCGTAAAATACTGGTTGACAGAATCTAGAAGAATCCTTCATGTCACCTAGAATTCCGGAGTGAAATGTTATTGGAACCTCAAGTTCCTGAATTTTTTTATACACTGGAAAAAATATTGGATCATATGGAAAATAATGGTCAGGCATCAGCTTTATGCCTTTGCACTCGTACTTCGTTACTGCTTCTTCGACATTACGGACGGCATTTTTTAGTCTTGGTTCTATCCAAGCAAAGGCAATAATTCTATCTGGCGCGTCAGCTTGGAGCTTAGAGACGAACTTTGTAGATTTCCTTTGTAAATTATCGTTCACTTCTCTGCATGAGAACTCCATATATTTTACTGGTCCTGATTTCTCTTCTCTTCCGGGATATGTTGCAAGGACAACTGCTTTATCTATTCCTACCCTGTCCATTTCCCCAATAATTTCATCTGCGGTTTCATTACCCAGGCTATGGACATGACAATCTATGATCATCCTTAATCTTCCCTCATCACGCTCATGTAATTCTCGATGCTTATATATAAGGACATATTGTTATAAACCTTTTTATATTAATTTCTATAGCTAGCTAAGCTAGATTTTTCATTTCTCCTTCTGTAGACACGGAAGTAACAATTTACCATCTGGTAACTAAGCAGTCTTTAGTTATAGGCGGAAGCAGCGTTGGTTATAAAGCTGTAGCTCCAGCAATAGCTGTGTAAAGTAATAACCCAATAACACTCACATTTATCCATAACATAACATTAGGCAGTCGCTTGGAATTAAGCTGAGTATTGGGATTTCATGGATACTCTTATGTAACTCTTTCATAATTTCTTGATATACTTGTTTTAGCTAGCCAGCTCTAACCATAAATAAGCATGCTCATTAGTATAAATAGTATATATGGATACAATTTTAACCTCATTGAGATAATGAAATGAATCGTATGAAACAGCTGAAATGGAGAAAGGATTTCGATGGCTTTTAAGGCGACACACTTTAATGTTGAACGAATTCAGCCATATTCGGTTAACCTTTTTTACTGGCAATACAAAACCAAGCCAGTTCTATTAATAGGTGGAAGTGTTGAAGATAACCTGTTTCAAATCAATGAGCTTGAATCCCATTTGGATCTTCTTCGGTCTATTGGAGGAAACTATGTTCGATACACAATGTCTAGCCGAGATGAAGGCAATGTCTGGCCATTTGAGAAGGAACATGGAACAGACATCTATAATCTGAACGATCCCAACAAGGAATACTGGCGTCGGTTCGAAAACTTTTTAAACCTTACATTCGAACGTGACATTATCGTCCAAATTGAGCTGTGGGATCGTTTCGACTTTATAAAAGAACCGTGGCAAAGTAATCCTTACAATCCAAAAAACAACATAAACTACACGGCGGAAGAATCTGGGTTAAAGGAAGAAATTAATTCCCATCCGGGTATGCAGGAAAACGGATTCTTCCGTACGGTTCCAGCGTTAAAGAAAAACATAGTTGTATTACAATACCAGCGTCGTCAAATCGATAAGATGCTCTCCGTTTCTCTCCGATTCGGGAACCTTCTGTATTGTATGGACAATGAGACGAATGAATCTCCAGAATGGGGGGATGGTACTGGTCGAAGTACATTAGGGGAAAGGCAGCAGAGGTAGGAATCGGAATTGAGACTACTGAGATGTGGGATGCACACAACATACTGGATAAACAATACACTGCAACCTTGGACCACCCAGAAATTTATTCGTTCGTTGACTTTTCGCAGAACAACCATCTTCAACCAAGCGAGCATTGGGGTAATCTTCTACAAATACGAAAAAGGATAATCGAGTTAAACCAAATCCGACCCATGAACAGCGTTAAAATCTATGGCGCCAATAGTGGGAGATACGGGTCAACACGTGATGGGCAGGAAAGGTTCTGGCGGAACATTTTTGCAGGACTTGCTGCTTCACGTTTTCACCGACCGACTTCAGGACTTGGCTTAAACTGGATTGCCCAATCTAACATAAAGTCTATGCGTATGCTTGTTGAGGAACTGAACGTTTTCACATGTGAGCCACATAACGATTTATTGGAAAACAGGAGCTAGAATGAGGCTTATTGTACCGCAAATCCAGGTGTAGAGTACGCATTATTCTTTCCTGATGGGAGTGATGTGTTGTTGGATATTTCAGGTGCATGTGGAAAAAATATCGGTATTCGTTGGCTTGACATTCGGAAAAGTCGCTGGACAAGTGAATTGGTTGTACATGAGCAAAATGAAAGAAGTGATGGGCATTTACGTCTATCAACGCCTACCGAGGAAGGTTATTGGGTTGTTATTGTGAAAGCAAAATCTAAAACAATTTTGTTCGAACACATTTTTTGTATAAAAATCTCCTGTCTAAAAGAAAGCTGAACCACAAGATCATATTTCTTTTTAGATTTTAATCCACCAAAATGAAGCGTCTTCGTTATAACTATATTTGCATCGATCATGCTATATGGATTAAGATGTGGGAATTTTCAACATTTCCAGTGCAAAAGGTTTAAAAAAGAAAATTAAAGATCCGTTACTTTCTTTAATCGGGGATTATATGCTTCATCTAGTCCGATATTTACGAGATTTAATGAACAAAAAACGAGTACTAAGAAAAGGATTGGAGGAATGAGCGCATACAATCTCGTTGATAAGAAACCTTGCTGTATTGATAGGTTTACAAGGTAACCTAATGTAGGTATGGAGATTGGGCCTACCCCTAAGAATCTAATTCCAGTTTCAGCAAGCATAGCACCCAACGTAGCGTTCGTAAATCCGACACCAACATAAGGGAGGACATTAGGTAAAATTTCTTTGAAAACAATCTCCAAATCTCCTAATCCAGACATTTTGGCAAGCTCAATGAAAGGTCTTTCCTTAACGCTTAAAATTTGTGATATAAAGGAACGCGCCACCCAAGGCCAACTCAATATCGCGATGATAAAACTTAAAGCAAAAATATTCAATTGCCTTAAATAAGCCACAAGAAGGATTATGAGAGGCCATTCTGGTATCACCATCATGGTATCAGTTATAGATCTAAGCGCATGGGCTATTAACCCTCCTTTATAACCAGCAAGCATTCCAATAAAAACAGATATCATTATCCCCATTGTGCCTGCAATGATTCCTATTGTAAGTGTAAATTTTGTCCCCATAAGAAGAAGTCCGAAAAGGTCTCTACCATAAGGATCGGTTCCTAAAGGAAGTTCTAAGGAAGGTGGAAGAAGACGAGCGAAGATTCCGATTGATAAAGGGCTTTTTCCGCCAAGTCTGTAATCGTTTATTATAGGTTCAACTATAGAAATAATTATGAAGATTATGAAGATCATTGAGCCGACCACAGTTTTCTTGTTCATTCTCATTATTTTAGCTAGAGCCCTAAACGGCATCAATATTATTTTTTTTCTATTCATCATTTATCATCAACTTTTCGACTTTAATCTTGGATCTAACAGGGGAAGGATGAGATCAGTTATGAGGCTTGCTGTGAGTACAGTAAAGATCGATATTATAACGCAGCCCATGATTGTATTATAATCTTGTACGCTTATAGCTTCGCTAAACAATCTTCCTATGCCTGGATATTTGAAAATATTTTCTACTATAATGGAACCACTCATCACAAAGCCTAGGCTTATTCCAAGTGAAGTAACTTGAGGAAGTAATGAGTTTCGGAGTGCATATGAAAAGAATATTCTATACTTGGTTAATCCTTTTGCCTCTGCGAATAGGAGGTAATCTTCACCTAAGATTGTGACTAATAAAGCCCTTTGTAATAGAACTTGTGAAAGGGCTGAAGATAATACAATTGAAAAAGCTGGTAAGGTGCCATGTTTTATTACGGACCACAAGAATTCAAGGCTTAGCAATGGTCGGATATTGATAGAATATCCTCCGCTAGTTGGAAACCAGCCGAGAAAATACCCGAGGAAAAGTGCACTTAATACAGCTGTAATATAGAAGGGGATTTGGGAAAAAACTATCGCTGATGCGCTTATAATCTTGTCGAATTTTTTACCTTGCTTCCATCCAGCAAAAGACCCTATAACAATACCTATAATCCAAGCAATGACAGTTGATATGGAAAGTAGTCCAATACTCCACGGGAGTTTACTCCATAATATATCTTGGACTTTAACTGGAAAGCTGATAAGAGATGGACCTAGATTCCTGTTCAAGATAAGTTCTCTTAGGAAACTGATATATTGCTCCCAGAGAGG
Organism: uncultured Candidatus Bathyarchaeia archaeon; assembly: GCA_964354115.1. GTDB lineage: Archaea > Thermoproteota > Bathyarchaeia > Bathyarchaeales > Bathycorpusculaceae > DASPTR01. The sequence continues at coordinate 8,322 of CAYGYP010000008.1, forward strand.
TTTGTCTAAACCAAACGCTTTTCTATATGTTAATATCATTTGATAATATTCTGTGCTTTTAGCCTGATATCTAGTGGACATGTAACCAAAGAATATTGATATTGGATCTCCTGGAAGAAGGTGGAAGAGCCACCAAACAATTGTAATAGCTAAGAAAATGGTGAAAAGATAAGTAGAAACTCTAACAATGATATATTTCGTAATGGGATTCATTGTTATTCACCGTTGTTGAATGTTTCATTCTTGCTAATTTTGGGAAGTCTTTCTTCAGCACGGGGAAGTGGCGGACCCCCTCTTTTTGGCTCTGAAAGATAATAGTATGCTGTACTGGAATAGTCATTGCTAAACGTATTTGCGTGTCCATGTTCAATTGTTACTTTTATGCGTTTATAGAAACGTATAGGGTCCTCAATGTGGTAGCGATAGATTGTTTGTTTTCCTTTCCAAAGCCACTCTTTTGTACCGCTATAAAGGATGATTCCATGATACAGTCCGTTGTATTCTTGTCTCGGAGAATAGGCGCAGTTGTACCAATCCTCTGTTCCTGTCCCATGTAGTGATGGCGGCCATTCATCATCATCAATGAAAACCATGTCATCCCCTTCTCCAAACCAGTCATTTGGGTTTCTGTGAAAGCAATCTATGTCTAGATGAGCACCGCAGTAGATGCCGTTTCCCTCGGTTTCCAGAATAATATAGTTTTGTTTACCATCTTTATTAAATTGGCGTGGATCCTTGTACATTTCTTCACTATTCAGACTTTCTAAGTAAGCCCATCCCTTAGTGTCTGCCTCTCTTCGCCATTGAGTATGAAAATAAGCCAAGTCTTTAACCGCATCGACTGAACGGTATTTTTCATAGTCGATGTAAAAATAATGCTCATAAGGCTCCTCACTTTGGTTCTCAACCTCTATTCTAGCTCTGTTCTTAAAAGGCATTGACCACCATGAGTTGAAGCCATTACCGTCTTGAGGGCTCATTTGAAGTGGCAACGTAGCAAAATTCTTCCGGATTCCATGTCCCAACCCAAAAAAGTCGCCTATGGGACATTCAATACTTGGTTCTTTATTGTCTTCCCAGAAGAACCTTAATACAATGCAACGTAAGTAATCCTCTTTTTTCAATCCAAGGGTCATCCATATGTGTTTTATGCAACCGGGACCATCGATGTCTGCGAGCATTTTCCTTTGACCTTTGGATATGCCCCATGCATCGCTGTTACCTCCGGTTTGATCGTAACTTGAAATTCTATGACTTGTATACTGTCGGAGGTTTGGAAGTGTTGCCAAACTTGAATATCCACTCATCCGTAATCCCTGCTTAATATTTTTAATATAGCTAGCTAGCTAGCTAGCTAATATAGACACCTATATAGGTTAATTTTTTAGTATATATGATGATAGCGTAAGCTTTATATGTAAATAGAATTATAATTGGAAAATACAGCTAACTAAATAGCTGCTAGTTGAAAAAAAACAATATATATTAAAAATAATGACCAATAATGAAAACATAGAGGGTAAAAATAAAAATGAATAAAAGATATATCATAGGATTTCTGTTGACAACAATTCTATTAACAAGCTTTGCGAATCAATTGGACCTATCAGTTAACGAGGTAATAGCGGAAGTAGAGCTTCCTACACCGCGAGAAGAAACATGGATTTTCGCAGGAAGCTGGATCGGAGATTGTTTACAGAACCCTTTGTTAATACCGTATGCCTGCTACTGCGCATTGTGCCAAGTGCAAGCTGAGTACTTATGGTATATCAGCTATGCTACAGGTGAAAAAGTCTTTTGGCTTGCTACAGGCTATGAATATTCGGATGACTACATGACTTTTACTATTCACATAAGAAGTGGCGTTGAATGGAACGATGGAGAACCTTTCACATCAGAAGATGTCAAGTTTACTCTCGAATTGGTTGGATCAAATGAGCTACTAGTATATCATCAATGGGTCAATGAGTGGATTGAGTCCATATCAACTCCAGACGAATTAACTGTTATCATAAACCTAAAAAAACCTAATCCAAAAATAGACTTAGAATTCAAAGATGGAAACTGGGGCGAACTAAATTGGGTACCTAAACACATATGGGAAAACGTAGAACAGCCACAATTAGCCGATGTTTATGGAAGAGGCGGCAATCCGGTACCATGTGTATTTACTGGACCATATCTTTTCGAACAAATCAACGAAGCAGCACAAATGCTTGTATTGAAACGAAATGAAAACTATTGGGGAAAGGATATAATGGGAGTTTTCCCACAGCCAAAATACGTAATTTATAGAGGTAATCAACCATCTGATATCGAATATTACGAAATTGTTAGTGGTGATACTTATGATGGAGGATGGTTTGAGAATTTACCTACAGAACTTCTGTTGGCAGCTCTTCAAGTCCCTAGGGGCAACCTAACATTTTTGGAGTATCTTGATCCATCACCATTGACACTATATGTAAATTGTGGCAAATACCCACTGAGCTTGCCGGAGGTCAGATGGGCTTTATCTTATGCCTTCGATCGAGAATCATTCTGCGAAGCTTACCCATATTATCCAGGAACAATACCAATAACATATCCATGGGTTGCATGGGGGACTGTGAAACGCTACGAATATCCTGATATCTTTAGTAGGTATAAACTCGAATATAATCTAACAAAAGCCGCGGAGATACTTGATGGTCTTAATTTCATCGACAGAAATGGGGATGGAATTAGAGAGACTCCTAATGGAACACTTCTTTCGTGGGATGCGATGGTTATAGACACTACTGTCCCCATATTTGAAGGAAAGATTGTTCAGGATCTAGCCCAAATAGGTATACAACTTACTGTTACATGTCCAGCATACAGCATCATAGAACAGAGGTGTTCGGTTGGTGACTATAACCTATTCTTTTGGGACTATCATCCGGCTATAGACAGTTGTTACACTGGTGACATTACGAAATTAATCGAATCCTATCGAGACGAGTATTATGTTCCTCTTGGCGAACCATTAACAGAATTATTATGGGCAAGGACACAAAGGTTCAAAAACACCGAGATGGATGCTTTAGCAGAGCAGATGTTGTCCACAAGTCCTTCAGATCCACAGTTTGAAGAGCTTGCACACCGTGCTGTCGAACTTTACATGGAACAATTGCCCGCCATTTCAATGGTGGCCACGAGACGTCTTGAAGTCTGGAACACTCAATACTGGACTGGACAACCTACGGTTGAAAATCATTACGATATGGGTGCACCATGGAGTCCACAATATAAGTTCATAATTAACCGCGTTCAATCTACCGGAGCTAAGCCACCAGTAACATATACACACGTCTGGATAACTGAAGCCATAGAAGCCTTCACAGGAACAGACAAGAGAAGCTATGGTCCATTCTCAGAAGGCGATTACGCTCAGCTACCTCAAGAGGACGCTGAAGCTCTTGTGGTTCAAGGTGTAGCTTCATTTGAGTCTCCAATCCCAGGTCTATCGGAACTTCTAACAGCAATATCCAATGTCAACGAAGGTGTTGCAGGTAATAGCGAGAACATAGATGCTTTACAGACCAATGTTGAATCTCTGATAGAAACAATAGCAACTCAAAATAGTCAGATAACCATGCTCCTGGCAGTCGTAGTCATAAATATGATACTAACACTGGTGCTATTGGCATTCATATTAATGCGGAAGAAATAAATCCCCAACTTTTTTTCTTTTTTTTGCTTTGTGGACTAACTATGCAATCGCGTTAAGCTTCTTGTGAACCATACCCGCTAACTTTTTTGCTAGAGCGAGAATGACTTAAAGCAGGGATCAAGATGAATTCGAAAGAACGTGTTATTGCTTCTTTAGAGAGGCGGAAGATAGATCGTATTCCATTGGATCTTCCATGTGACGGACCTAATAGTGCATTTGAAAAACTTATTCTGCACTTCAAGGCAAAAGATTCAGAAGAACTACTGATGAAGATGAACATTGACTTTAGGTATGTTTTTCCTTCATATGTTGGTCCTTCAAATTGTGCTCCTCCGAACGTAGAGACAAAAATGACAACAGAGTTTGGCGGAACCGAATATATGAAGTGCGATTACGAAGCGGAGGGAGGAATTGCTGGTACATACTCTGACAATCAGGGAAGTAGACCGCTCAAGAATTGTACTACAGTTAAGGAGCTCGACAATTTTCCATGGCCAAAAAATGAATGGTTTAACTTTGACTTCCTAAAAGAACGCTGCCAACAGTATCGGGATTACGTGGTTATGCTTGGTGGTTGGGCACCAATTCTAAGTCGTGTTTTTGAACTATTTGGGATAGAAACGGCTCTCATCAATTTCTACCGCAGACCAAGTCTGATTCACGAAATAATAAGAAGAATTACAGATTACTATTACAAACTATATGATACTGCTTTAAGTACCGCTGGTGAAGGAATTCAAATTGTTGGGTTCGGGGATGATTTTGCCACACAACAAGATTTGATGATAAGCCCAGAAATGTGGCGGATGTTCTGCAAAAAGCCTTTAGCCCGCTTGTTTAGCCTAGGTAAAAAATATAATGTATATGTATTTTTTCATTCTTGTGGCGCAATAAGAAAGATAATTCCTGACTTAGTTGATATAGGACTAGACATTCTATTTCCAATACAACCATTTGCCAAAGGAATGGATCATGCAGAATTGAAAGCAGAATTTGGTGACCGCCTCGCTTTTTGGGGAGGAATAGATGTTCAAAAGATTCTTTCATTTGGCACACCAGAAGATGTAAGGCAATATGTTAGAGAGCGAATAAAGATTCTGGGTTCAGGAGGCGGCTACATCTTATCCAGCAGCCATAACTTGCTCAAATCTTTCCCACTAGAAAATATCTTGGCAATGTACGATGAAGCGATGAAAACCAAACTAACATATTGATTTCTTATGATTGTTGGACGCTCCAACTCAAGTTAGCTAGCTAGCAACGACTGGTCCGACAAAAAACCTACATTAATAAAAGCAAGAAACAACAGAGAAGTCTCCTGTTTCAAATGCAACAAATATCAACAATTCGGTTAGCTAGCTCGATAAAAATAGCGGATGATGCAATTCTATGAAGTTTAATTTATCAGGTGAAGTATGTTGGAAAGCAAGAATCTAAGCAAGATAGCGGGACAGATCATTGAGGAGTTCGCTCCAACAATCAAAACGGACCTACAAGTCCCACGGAAAGAGTACGAAGAGAGATGGAGAAAAATCCAAGAAGCCATGGAGAAGAAAGGCTACGATCTGCTGTACGTCTGCGGAAGCGAACTGGACAGAAGCGACTCCGCTTGGCTTGTGGGCACATCTGACCCAATGATTGAACGGTACGGCGTTTTGTTACCGCGCGAAGGAAAACCACACATTCTAGCAGGCTCTGAAGGAGGCCACGTCCTCGAAGAAGATGCTGAAAAATCAGGAGCTGAGATTTCGCTGCTTAGGGAGTTCCAGATTTCCGACGAGGAGTACAGGTGGGCACACTTTCTTGCCTTGAAACAGATTTTGAAGAAAATGAATGTTCCCGAACGTGGAGGAAAAGTTGCGGTAGCCTCAGCAACGGAGGTTTTACCTCAAGCCCAGTTGTTAATGTTTCAGTCGCACTTCAGAAAAGACAATGTGGTCTTCGACGCCGAGATTTTACAATTAGCAAAGTACGAAAAGTCGGACACCGAGCTCGTCATACTTCAGGAAGCTAACAAGATCGCTGACGCTGCGTTTAGGGGAATGTTGGCTGTCACGGTGCCTGGGGCGACGGAGCTTCAAGTCGCTTCAGTTGGAGACTTCATTATGAAGGCGTTAGGTGCCGAAAGAACGGGGTTCATCACGATCGTGACCTCTGGTGAGAGAAATTATACGGTGATAGGACCAGCGACAAAAAAGATTATCCGTAAAGGAGAAATGGTCTCGATGGGCTTAAGTCCGTCCTTCAGGGGGTACCATGGCGTAATAAGGCACACAATTTGCGCAGGGAAGGAACCTGACGTTCAACAGCAAGGATTTATTGAAGCAGTTGAAGGTCTGTATGTTACGGTTATGGATGCAACGAAGAAAGCTGCCAAGGAAAGTCTTCCTTCAAAATACATTGACCAGCAGGGGAAAAAGTTCATTAAAACAATCAAAGTAAACACCATAGACCAAGGCGTAGACGCTCCCCATGAACCTTACACTTTCATCCACAATATGGGATGCTCAGAATGTCAAGAAGGTTATGGCGCGGTCACGCCTTATACCGAGAACCCTCTGGGAAAAAAAGTCAGTTTAGCCGTTGACATCGCCCTAATTGGCTTCGAGGAAAGGGGCAAATCCCTCTTTCCTGTCCTGTATTATGTAATCGAGAATGCTTTTTGGAAGAAAAACGCGCAAATCGGAGTTTATAACAAGCTTCCCATGAACGTGCAACATCTCGTAGGAAACACTGAACCTGTTGGCGTTAAAATCGACCCGTATTATAGAATTTTATAAAAATTTTTTTGCTTTTTCTCGAAAAAACCCAATTTACCACCAGATGCTTGATAAAGCAACAGAGCTGAATGTCGGTGAATGGCTATTTGTTTCTTACAAGGCAACGAAACAGAGGAGCTAGCTATCTAGCGAAATCTCAAGTCAGATACCGAGACATTAAATCAGGTCGCTTCATAAAAAACCCTTTCTAGCGTCTCAAGTCTCAATACTGCATTGTAGAATACCAGAAAGAGTGTCTAGCGCGTCAATAAGGATTTAATGATGCAAATGGAAATTCCGTAAAAGCATTGCTAGGCATTGCTTTAGCATTGCCAAATCATTGTTACCGGATTATTTGTGGAAAAAGTGGAATATGTGGAAAAAATGGAATTTGTGAAAAAAATATTTTCAAGTATAAAGGTTGAAGATATTCGTCTGTTGTGCGTGCGCGCGTGCGCATGCGTGCGCGTTATACGTATGTAACTAAGTGAGAGTGAGGGAATACAAGGTAATTGACGAGAACACGTATGTATGAGAGAGAGAGAAAAAGATTATATTTTGACCCCCACCCTAATATGACTAAATATGAATTCAAACATATCGAATTATACAATAATATAATAAATCGAATCTAATCATCGGAAGGTAGTGAAGGAAATAGTCAATATCTCAATAATAGGCGCAGGTAGTGCTGCATTCTCTATAAAATTTATACGAGATCTTTGTGTGACAAAGAGTCTTTGGGATAGCACAATAACACTAATGGATATTGATGAAGAACGACTAAACTTAGTAAGCAAGTTTGCCTTAAAATACGCCAAAGCAATAAAGGCAGATCTAAAATTCAAAACTACTAAAGAAAGAAAAGAAGCTTTGAAAGAGGCTGACTTTGTCATATCCACGGTGAAAGTTGGTGGACATGGTCCACAAGAAGCTGAACGTGAGATTGCGGAAAAACACGGTTATTATAGGGGTATTGGCGATAGAGTCAGCGATTATTATGGCACAATTGGCGCATACCATCAACTTAACTTTTTTTTAAATTTAGCCAGAGATATGGAGGAAATATGCCCCCAAGCTTGGCTAATTGAAACAGCCAATCCAGTATTCGAAGGCACCAATCTAATAACCAGAGAAACAAACATAAAAACCGTGGGGGTATGCCACGGCCATAATGGATATAAAGACATCGTCAAAATATTAGGAATTAACCCAAATGAGGTCCAAGTTCAAATAGCGGGATTCAACCACTGTATTTGGATGAATCGATTCTTATTCAAAGGTAAAGATGCCTATCCCCTTATCGATAAATGGATAGATGAAAAAGCTGAAGATTATTGGAAAAGTGACAATTATTTACAGGTTAATCTTCCTTGGGATGGCGAGCAATTATCTCCCAGCGCAGTCTACATGTATAAGCAATTTTACCTTTTCCCAATAGGAGACACGGTGAGATCTGTATCTCCTTGGTGGCAGCACATAGACTTAGAGACTAAAAAGAAATGGTATGGATCTATAGGCGGATTCGACTCAGAGATTGGTATGGAAATGTATTTTAGTTTTCTTAAGAAGAATATTGCAGAAATGGAGAAGTTGGCTGATGCGGACCCTCAGGAATGCATAAAAGAGCTTCCTCCTACCAGAAGCGGCGAACAACACATCCCCATTATCGACGCTATTGTCAATGATAAAGAAACAGCGTTACAGCTAAATATTCCTAATAATGGTTCGATTTCGGAAATACCGGATAATGTAGTTGTTGAAATTCCCGTTGTTGTCGATGGGAAGGGCATTAGGGGAATGCCCGTGGGAGAGTTACCTAGGAGCCTCATGGTACATGTGATGACCCAAAGAATGAATAGAATGGAGCAGATTTTACAGGCATTCTTGGAAGGAGATAGAAAAGGATTGTTCTTTATGCTAATGGAAGATCATAGAACAAGGTCACTAGAACATGCAAAAGCGCTATTGGATGATCTTTTTTCCAAACCTTGGAACTCAGATGCTGCTAAACACTACAAATAAACGGATATTGATATGAAACACGAAATTAGAGTAAAGTAGATCGAAAAGGAAAAAGAAAAGCGTATCCTAGAAAGCGAGAATCACATGTTTTATTTACCGTGCCGTTATATAGTGGTTTGCAGGGCATTTTCGCCTATTGTCAACTTGTAGATAACTATGGGGAAGAAGTCATATTAAAAATCTACAAGACATTAATAGAATTCTTAAAATTACAATATCACTTCTTGAGCGCACGCTACTGCTCATCTATAAGATTATTTATTAATAAAGAACAATATATGAAAAAAAGTGAGTCTATGTCCGAAATCAACTTGGCAATCATAGGATGCGGCTTAATTTCCCATCACCATGCAGCAGGTCTTATTCTACTTCGCAGCAGAAACATTCGAAAAATCAACCTCCAAGCTGTCTGCAGCACCACGATAGAGAAGGCTCAAAGACTCGCTGAGGAAATAGGCAGTTTTCAGGGAAAAAAACCAAAGGTTTATACTAATTATGAAACCATGTTGGAGAAGGAAAATAGTCTGGATGCTGTTGACATCTGCACCGACCATAGAAGCCATCACAACATAGCGGTTTCATGCCTTGATGCTGGCAAGCATGTTATTGTCGAAAAGCCCCTAGGAATTACGATGAGGGCATGCAGGCTTATGAACGAAGCTGCAAATAGAAACAACCGTGTTTTGGCAACAGCCGAAAACCTTCGGAGGGCAGCGCTGAACCGTGCCATCAAGTGGGTCATAGACCAAGGGATGGTAGGTGAGCCCCGCTTCACCGTTTGGCAAGAATTAACCTATGACCTCGGTGTCGTCGACGGGACTCCTTGGCGTCACGACAAGTTTAGGGCTGGCGGCGGTTGGGTTTTAGACGTTGGGTCGCACTTGGGTGATCTGCTGCTTTACAATCTCGGCGAAATTGATGAAGTTTACGCAGCCGTCAAGTCTCTTGAACTAGTGCGCTATTTGGATTGGCCAGAGAAAAAAAAGCCTGTCGGTTGCACTGTTGAAGACATGTCTATAGCTGTTTGTGCCCAAATCCGCCCGGGGCGCGAGCACCTCTACTTCTGCCACAACAATATGTCACGGTGCATGTTTGGTTCAGCTGAAAAAGTATCTTCTCTGGTTTTCGAACAGTAGCCAGGTC
>CAYGYP010000009.1:0-16078 GCA_964354115.1 uncultured Candidatus Bathyarchaeia archaeon
GCTTCTTTCCGCATTCGCAGCGCACGACGAGGGCGGAGAGGTCCCCGCCCGTCCCACGCTCGTCGAGCCAAAGCTGCCGGCGGCAGTTGTCTTCGGCCCCGTGCACGAAACGGCGCCAGTCTAGGTCGTCTACGTGCCCCTTCGGGCAGGCACGCACGAAGCGAGTGGCCACCACCTGCCGGCTGTCGAACTTGCCCTTATCGTCAAGCTCCTTGCGATGGACCAGTCGGCGTGAACGCTCCCGCTCTTCCCCAGCACCTTCCTCCCGCACGACGAACCATTCTGGAAAGCGCCACATTTCGATGCCTCTCGCAGTCTCGCGGGGATCATGCGGTTCTGGAGGCGGAGAGAAAAGCCTCGGCGCGACAACGCCCGTCATTACCTGGAGCTTTTGCGTCAACCGGGGTTCAAAGATTTCGTCCAGGTCACTTGTCTTCGGCCACGTGTCGAGTCCCCCCACGATCGCTGAGTACTTGGGTAGGTCGATGAGAGCGCCGGGTCCGTAGGTGGTTATGACCTGGCTGAGGCGGACCTGCCCGTGAGCCTTCGAGCTCATGCGTCGTCCTCCACCTGGACGCCACTCAAGTCCTTCAGAAACAGATTGACTTCTGGCTCCACGTCGCGGAGCGAGCGATTAGCCCGGAACTTCCGGTGGTGCTCGGACTCGAAGTCCTTGTCGAGCACCTCCCGCAAGAGCGGCTTGGGCTGGCTAAGCTCATATTTCTGGTACTGTAGGGCGACACCGGCGGCCCGGTAGTCCTCGAAGACCTTGCGCCAGGAATCAAGCAGGTCCACCACGCGGTTCTGTACGCTCCGGAGACGCTCCGCGCGCTCATTGGCATCGGTGATCGGCTGCTGGTTAACCCTTTCCAAGAAGGCATCGAGTAGCCGAAGCTCGAGAGCGGCTCGAACGTCTGCGATCCGTTCGACCCCCCGCGGTGGCGTTAGCTCAGACAGTGAGTGACGCGCCAGCCCCACGAGCGCCCCTGCGAAGCCCCTGTCGAGCGCGCGGGCCGAGAAAGGCGTGACGCTCCCCACCTCCACGGAGCGATAGAAGGTCTCGTGGTAGTGCCGGAAGCGCTCGTAGTGGGAGCGGTCCCGCGGCTTATGGATGTTGAGGAGTGTCACGACGAGCCCGGGTCGGTCATCGTCGCGGCCAACGCGGCTCGTTGCCTGGATGTATTCGGAATGTGTCTTGGGCTGGCCGAGAACGACCATAAGACCAAGACGCGGGATGTCCAGACCGACCGAGATCATGTTTGTCGCGATAACACAGTCCACCCTCTGTGACTCATTGAACCCGCATTCAAGCCTCCGCCTCGCCTCCGCCACCTTGTTGGTGGTCACGCGGGAGGTTAGCTCCAATACCTCGGAAAACCTCTTGCGGTCGCGGAAGAGCCCACGCTCTTCGCCGATACGCCGCCGCGCCCCGTAGCCCTTGATTGTGTTCTGGACCTCCTCCTCGAGGATCCGCCGCGCTCCGCCCAGCTCGCGCAGGCTGTTGAAGTAGCCGAGGATGGTCATGTAGGGGTCGGCTGGGTTGTGCCCGTCCTTGTGCCCGCCAGCGTCACGGTAGGCACACTCGGCGGCGCCCATGAGCGCTAGCAACACCTTGCGCATCACGACCTTAGGATTGCGGCCCTGGGACGCAATCCCGATGTAGAGCCGGGCGGGGACCTTAGAGGCCGGAACAGTCCTAGCGAAGAAGAAGTCCCGTCGATCGGGCCCGGGCGGGGGGAACACCTGAGTCAGCGACCTGGCGAAAAGCGCCTGGATCTGGTCTTGCGCGCGGCGCACGGTGGCTGTCGACGCAACGATCTTGGGCCGCACCGCTCGGCCGTCGATCTCCCGCACGCAGAGCGCCTCAATCGCCGCCTCGTAGAGGCCGGCCATCGTCCCCAGTGGCCCCGAGATCAGGTGCAACTCATCTTGGATCACTAGGTCGGGCGGGGGAAGCGGCGCCGCGAGGCGCATGCCCCTCCCCGGTTCCGCGGCGCTGTAGAAACCGCTCGCGTCGTGGCGATCAGCCCCGCCGAGGAGGGCCCCGGACTGACCGAACCAAGGTAGCGATGCAAACTTGTCCACCGTGGCAATCAGGAATGCAGGCAGGCGGCGATAGAGCGGCTCGTCAATAGCGACGATGGGCAGCGGGTGGTCGCCGGTGAAGTCGCACTCGAAGTTCGCGCAGACGATGCGCAGCTCGCGTGGATCATCGTCATTCGGCAGGAGATTGAATGAGTCTGGGCTGAAGCGCGTTCCGCACCACGGACAGTTCTCGAGCGGGATGGGCGAGGGCTTGCCCTTCGGATCGGCCTTAAACTGCCGCACTTTGGTACGCGCCGTATCCGAACGGTGATCGCCCTTGTGACCGAGGATATTGGGCGTTGCTGCCTTCCCCACCCAGAGCCCAATCTCAAATGGCCATTCCCCGTACCTTTTGGGATACTTTTCGCGCTCGAGTTCAAGCGCGCACAAGAGCCCAGCGGCGCGCGCGAGCTGATCGAGCGTGAGGAGCCGCAGGGTGTAGCGCATGATAACGCTCACCCCTGCTCCCGCGCGCCCATTCTCGCCCGGGTGGCGCAGACGCCGGAGTACCAACGCGAAGGCAGCAAGTCCGAGATACGCCTCTGTCTTGCCGCCCCCTGTCGGGAAGAAAAGGAGATCCACCGTCTCGCGGTGAGGGTCGCTCGGATCGGCGAGCCCTGGAAGGTTGAGAAGAATAAACGCGAGCTGGAACGCATGCCAGCGCGGTGCTTCGATCTTAAGGCGTTGGCGCAGCGCCCGAGCCACCGCGCGGTTCGCCACGCGGAATGCGTCGAGAGCGTCGGCGTCCCGGGCTAGCGCGGCGATCCCGCGCTCGATCCGGTCGGCGGCAATTCCTGCGAAACGTAACAACTCCTCCGCCGTCCCTCGCCGGGTGCCCGAAAGCGCGTCGAGCCTGACGCGCTGTGCCGCAATCCAGTTGCGGTAGCGAAGGACTAGCGGGCGCAGGATGGCCTCGGCCGAAGGGCCGTCCGGAAGCGCGCCGAGAACATGCATCGAAAGTTCGACATCTGGGATGTCCTCCGTCTTGGTCTTCTCGACTCCGGCACTCGATATCCAGGCCGTTCGGAGCACGTGGCACGCACCATCCACGATCTCCCACTCTGCCGAGACGCCGTGCCCTGTCGCATACTCGGGAGTGTCAGCGTAGTGCAGATCGGCCACCTGCTCATCCCAGTCTGTAGCGCGCGCGCCACGCAGGTCCGGCCGGGGAACGAAAGGGAGATCGGTTCTCACCTCGACCTCCGCTTGGAAGGCGTAGGCCAAGTCGGGCTCCTCTTTGAGCGGCAGGCGGCGGTTAACGATGAAGACCGAAACCGAGCGCGTGCCTTTTGGGAGCTGCCCTTCGAGCACATCGACTGAGATCATCCGCTCGACGACGTGAAGCTGAAGGCCGTCGGAACGCGGGACGTCGCGGACTATCGGGTCGCCGCTCTTGCTGGAAAGCGGCACCTCCAATGATTCCTCGTGAGGCTTCCGCTGCCAGACGGTCATCGGCTTGCCGTCCTCTCCAGGAATTTCACTCTTCGTATAATCGCCCCAGCGCACGAGTACGGCGAGAGCCCGGGTTTCCTTCGGCACCAGAAAACTTAAGCCAATTGAGGAGGGGAAGAATCCTTTCTTAGCCGCCTTGCGGTCTTCGTTGCTTTCCTCGGCGAGCCCCGCCGACCCGGGGACCTCGCTAGTAAGGTCGTCGTCCTCGTCGGTATCTGCGCTCTTATCGGGCGGCGTACCTGACGGAATGAGGAAGCCCGTGAGATACCAGTTAGAGGGCCGCACCCAGCCTGGCAGTCGCTCCTCAGCGAGCGCGTGCCCTGACCAGGGACCGACGAGATCAAGATTCAGGGCCTCAACCAGCCGCCCACGCACTTCCAGGGAGTTGGCAAGCCCAGTGCCCTCGATTCGTGCGTTCATGAGAAGAGATCCTCCGAGTCTCGTGACTTGGGCGAGCGTCTTGCGTCTACCTTCTTGGCGCGCTTCTTCGCCACGGCAACGCCGGAACGGGCCTCCTCTTTCGCACGCTCGGCGTTAAGTTCCAGCAGTCGTGCCAGCACCTCGTCACGGACCTCGTCAGGCCAACGGTAGCGGTATGGTTTCTTCTTGTCGCCCCACTCTTCTTCATCGATCTCGTAGTCGAGGAGGAACTCGCAGTCGGTCTTGATGTCGCTCCAGCCGTATACGTCTAGGACGGCGCGGTCCATCGCGGCATGCAGCTCGCGGAGCTTCATGATCTCAAGGTCGCGGTCATCGGGATCGTGGAAACGATTGTAGATCTTGGTCAAGCCCTCGTCGTTTTTGACCATGAGGGTGGCGCGGAACTCGTAGTATGCTTTGCCGACGGCTCCAAGGACGGGGTGGGTTTCCCAGTTCTTGGGGAACGGGAAGGTCTCGAAACAGTCAGAGGGGGTGTAGTAGAGATCATCCTTCATTGAGGATCCGAAGAACCGCCCCCAGAGGTCGTGGGCCCGCGATTGAAGAACGGCGAAGCCGCTATCTGCATCGATGTCGAAAACCACCACTGCATGTGAAAACACATACGTGGACGGAGCAAATGCAAACGCCATGGCATTACCGAGACTCGAGAGACACAGGACCCTTCTTCGCTTGGCAATCCTGCTATACAGCTCGGGACGATGCGCCTGAAACGCCCACCAGCGCCGTTTCAGTGGCACGTTGTTGGGATTGTCTCCGAGAATGAGGCGGCCAGGCCTTACCTTTTCCTCAATGATGCGCTTAAGATCGGGCCATTCGTTGAGCCCGGATTCTTCTTTTATATCGCTCAGCGAAATGACGAAGCGCGTTGGCCTATGCAGAGGGTCGGAGTTGATCTCAGCGCCGATGAGATACGGCAGCATCCTGTTCGACCAATCAGGGTGTTCGGCAAGGAGCCGAGCGTGTTCAGCCAGCGGGGTACATTCAGGATCATTGTCTGCAAAGAGGAATCCTTGACCATAGATCTTGCTTCCCATGGAGAAATACGGAATGTCCGTGAGTCGAGCAGGAAACCCGTCCATGGCACCAGGAAAAAGATAGGCACTGATCCTGGGGACTGGCTTTTTGTCGAGAACTGGGGCCTGAAGCGTCTTGCCTTTGCTTAGATGAACCAGGCTCACGACGACGGCCGCCGTTCCCGGCCATCGCATACGGCGGTCAGCAGAATACACGTGAGCACCTTCGGACAAGAGAACCCGTAAACCTCCCTCTCGAGTATCTCCTTGGGAGATTGTGTTTGTCGCGATAAAGCCAAGACAACCTCCGTCCCGAAGGGCAGCGTATGCACGTCTGAAGAAATAGGCGACAAGATCGCAGTGGTGGCGGCAAGAATGGAACGAAAGCGTCAGCCACTGGAAATAGCGCATCCCGAACAACTCGGAGATTCTTGTTCCTCCAAGGAAGGGCGGATTGCCTACGAACGCATCGAAGCCAGCGTTCTTCCGTTCGAATATCTCGGGGAACTCAATCTCCCAGTGGAATGGCGTGAGCGGCTGCTCGGCGTGCCGCCACTCCTCGAGCCAGCCGCGGTATTGCTCGGCCTCGCCCCTCACCAGGGCGTTCGCGTATTCGCCTCGCTTCGCCTCCCGTTCCTTTGGCTTGTCCCCTTCGAAGAACGCCGCCAGAGCGAGATCCCCGAAGAGCCGCACATTGCCGAGCTCGAACTGGGCCTTATCCCAGAGATCGCGCAGATCCCAGTCACATACACTCTCGCCGGCCTCGCGGATGCTCCGGCGTAGCTCACTGACCCTCGCTACGTGCTTGCGCACCTGCATCGTCTCGAAACCCGCCTGGAAGCTCGGCGCATCCGGATCCCAGTTGAAGGCCTCAATCTGTTGTCGCGAGAGCCCGACCAGCGAATCGCCGTGCCGCAGCGCGTGGTCTATGAAGGTTAGGGCGTGGTCCTTCGCCAACGTCACGAGCCAGAGCGATACTTTGGCGAGATCCACCGCCACGGGGTTCTTGTCCACCCCGTAGAGACAACGCTGGGCAATAAGCCTGCGCGCGAAGATCACCTCATCTTCGTCGGGCGGGATCGCAGGCTTATGCCCATAGGCGTTCCATGCCTCGATCAAGGCGTCGCCCAACAGACGGCAGGCCTCGACCAGGAACGCTCCCGAGCCCATTGCAGGGTCGCAGACCTTGAGGTCAAGGATCTGTTCCGGCCGCGGCGGCCTGCCGTCCACCCCGCGCAAGCGCGCGAGGATTGGATCTAGCGTTGTGCGCACGATCGGCTTGGTGAGTGCTCGCGGCGTGTAATGAGAGCCCGACCGGCGCCGCTCCTCGCTCGGCTGCAGAACCATGGAGCCCTTGGGCACGAGATCGGGCGTGGCACCTCTGTCAATGACCGAGTTCAGTGCGGCATGGAGGTCATCGACGTTCGCCGCCTCCCTCACCGCCTTATGCACCGTGTCGCCGATACGGCGGTCGGCGCGCTCCTCAAGCCATTTCTTTCGTTTTTCTGGCTGCTCCGCCAGGAGTGCTTCGACGTCAACAGTCGTCGGTGCCGCCCACTTCTTCTGTGGTCGTATCGCCACCGACCGGCCGGTCGAGGTCTCAAGCCGGAAGCCCATCATCGCCTGGTAGACCGAGCCGATCTCCTCAACGTCGAGCGCGCTGTAGGATATGCGCTCACCCTCGAGGACGAGGAGCTTATCCAGGCAGCGGTAGATCGTCCCGTCAGGAACGAGCGGCGGCTCGATGCGCTCGTGAATCTGGCGGCCGCCGATTGACGGGCGGCCCTCGAGGAACGGGAAGCGATCGGGGTCGAATAGCGCACCGTGTCGCTTGGGAAGCCTCATCACTTCGTCTTCAGCGCCGTCAAAGATCATCCGGAAGAGCACAAGGAGCTGTGCCCAAGCGCCGTAGCGCTGGTCCATGGTGTCGGGGTAAAGCGCCGCGTCCTCGCGCAGTCGCTCATAGAGCCCGGCGAGCGAATAACAGCGAAGGAAGGTCTCGTCTTCCGGCAGCATGCCCCGCTCCTCGGAGTAAAGCAGGAAGACAAGCCGCAAGATCACCGTGAGAAGCCCGCGATAGACCTCGTCGGGATGTTCAGCGATTGGTTCACGCAGGAGTTCGCCTTTTGACGCATCGTGGGCGGCCTGGAAGCCGCGCAGCAATTCGTAGAGTGCGTGCAAGACCTGTTCGGCCAGACGTTCGCTGACCTCATTTTGGAACTTGCGGCTCTCCGAGAGGAGTGCGGCGAGCCGCTGTGCACGAGGCAAGCTTAGGAGCCGCGACTGGCCGAGGAGGAGGCGAAGTGCTGTGCAGATGGGCCTGCCAGCGCTTTCCACCATGTCCGTGATGCGGAAGTCTATCCATCCCGAACTCTCGCCACGGGGCGCGGAGATGAGGCGCAGCACACGGCCGTTGAAGAGTAGTCCCGCCGGCACTTCCGTTTGGCGGAGAAGGCGCTCCATCCGCCCATGAGCGGAAGCCTCCAAGTGGCCGCCGTCGCGGACAACGCGGTCGAACTCCTGGCCTGGTTGAAGGACCAGTGCAAGTAGTTGCCAGGGCAGCCGGTCATTCTCGGGATCAAGCTCGCGCACGGCGAAGTCGGGTCGCAGCGTCTCGCCGTAGTCTGGGAGCGGCACCTCAAGTTCTGGAGGGATGGGGCTCTCGGGCGTGCCAGCGTACCCTTTCGGCGAGAAGCTCCAGCCCAGGACAGAAGTGGAAAAGGCTCGGAAGTCGGGAAGCCAAACTGTCGGTTCCTTCTCGCCCGGGAACACACGCTCCTCGACCTGTCTGCGCAAGAACCGCTGCCCTTCGACGTCGCGGCGGTCGAGGATCGCCCCCGCGCGCACCAAGGTCGGGGCGGCGACTACGAGCCCCGTTGGCTGCACGAAGCCAATCCACTCGAGGTGCGCCAGGATCTCGGGATCAATTTTTGCCATGGCGATCAGTTCGTCTCCGGCCAAAGATAGACTAGCCCGACAGGCTCGATCCGCTTTGCGTGCACGATGTAGAACTCACGGATTCGCTGAGGTTCTCGCTTGAGCTCACGCTCGAACTGTTGTAGGCGCGTACGCCAGGAACGCATGTTTGATTCGAGCTGCTGCCTTTCGTCTTCATCGAATTCGAAGGTGAGCTGTTTGAACTGAGTCTCGTGCTTGGTTAGTTCCTCGATGACACGCTGGCGTTGCCGCTCCAGGATTTCGCGTAGGTTCTTTTCCTCACTCTCGCCGCGCCGCCGGAGCTTCTCGATCGCGAGCACCGCCAGCTCCTCAGCGCGTGGCTCAAGCTGGGGCAGTAGTTCGTCGATGTCGCGGGTAGCTGCGTCGAGAAGTTTTTGTTGGATCATCGGGCTAGGTGTGCGGCTGCCTGGGTCACTCAGCGTGCTCTCAAGGAGATCAAGAGTTTTTGCTTCCGCCTCACGCGCGTAGGGCTGGAGGGGCCCTCGCCGCTGGGACGGCTCAAGCCAGCGCGCAGCGAGAGGTACGAGTTCCTCATGCAGTCGCTCCGCGCCCCGGCCGTAGAGTGAAAGGCGACCGATTAATATCACGCGTGGAATCGAGTCGGCAGCCTGCGCGAGACAGGCTCGCGAAAGGTCATGGTATATGAAACCCTGCGATCGGAAACGGGCGAGCAGGCGCTGGACGACTCGCTGCTCAAGGTGTAGGTGAACGGTGTCCTCGGTCAGCACACCCGTGTCCTCGAAGACGACTGGACGGATCGGCGATTCGCGGCGCCAGTCGGCGAGCTTTTGGCTCTGCTTCCGGGGCACACGGAGCGTATCTAGGGTAGCGGCCCAGCTTGGGTCGGTCTCCGCCCGTCGATCTAGCGGGGGAAAGGTCCAGACTCGGCGGCCATCATCGTCCCTAGTCTCCTCGAGTGGCTCGGCGCCTAACAGCTCGAGGGAACACGAAAGAGCCTCTTGGAACGGGACTGCCTTGAAGCCCGTCCAAGCACGGGAAGCCTCAAGCAGGCTCTGGCATCGCGCGATCTGTCCCTTCAGTTCGTCCTGACGCTCACGCGCGGCCTCGAGTTCTTCTTCGGTGATGCGCTTCCGCTCCGCGTCGAGGTCCATCTGCTCGATCTCGTGCGCCAACTTTTCGGCATCTCTGTGGCGGATGCCGCCACGGAGCCGGCGCTCGATGTCATCCTCGATAACCTTCGATAGGCTGCCGAGTTCTTTCTTGATGGTCTCGGTTTTCTTGACCAGCACCTCAAGAACTCGATCCTCGGCTCGCTGGGGAAGCACAAAATAGTGGCAACGGACTTCAGCGGCAGGCTGCAGCTTGCGGTCGATACGGCCGTTTCGTTGCTCGATGCGGCCTGGATTCCAGGGTAGGTCGAAATGGAAAAGGTCCGTACAGTGCGCCTGAAAGTTCAAGCCCTCACGGGCGGCGTCGGTGGCGAGCAGGATCCGCAACGGGTCCTTCGCGGGATCGGCGTTGAACCGGCGCTGGATTTCCTTGCGGCGGGCGCCGCTCGTGAGGCCGTCGATCACCTCGATGCGCTCCTCCTCCCGGTCCGTGCCTTCGATGGATTGCTCGAGGATCGTCTTCAAGTACCGTTTCGTGCCCTCGCGGTTCTCGGTGAAGATGAGGACGCGGCGGTTGTTCCACTTCAGCGGAGGACCTTTCAGTGCCTGGCCGAATGGGGGCAGACCCGGCCAGAGGTTCTCGCGGATCCAGTCGATGAGGCGCCGGGTCTTAGCATCTGGCAGGTACCGCGTCTTCTCGGCGATTTCTTGCATGCGATCGAGTAAAATCTGCTCGCTCCGCCACATTGCTTCTGCGGCGGCGTCTCTGGGTGCTTCCGCCTCTGCCGTTGCGGTGACGGCTTCAATCTGGGCCGCCTCCTCCGCCTCGAGTTCTTCGGCTGTCCACTCGCCGCGCTCGTCGTCAGCGTCCGGCGCCGTCGTAAACAGATCCTCTTCCTTGAAGGTTGGCTTCGCAGAATCAGCGGAGGATTTGGTCGCCTTCGCCCACTGGCGCTTGACCGTCGCGCGGTGAACCCTGAGGCTTCGCGCAAAAGCCTCTGTCGAAGAGAGGAGGCGCTGCTGCAAACCGACAACGAGCAACCCTGCGGCGGCCTGAGCACGGCGAGTCGTGCTTGCGAAGCGCTCCTCGCGTATTGTCCGATAATCGTCGAGAAGGCGTGAAAGCTCGAGCTCGGGCGCATTGCTCGGGAGGCCCTCGATGGCAATGCGCTTAACATCCCGCCGGGGAAATCCCCCTTGGACCTCGCGAATATCTTCCTTGAGGCGGCGTACCATGATGTCATCGAGGGCTTTCTTTCCTCGTACTTTCACGCCGCGGGTGAAGCGATACGGATCGACAAGCTCCAAGAGCGTCGAAAAGCTATTAGAATGGCCGTTGTGCGGTGTCGCCGAGAGGAAGAGGCGGTGCTCAAAACGTCCGCAAAGGTCACGGATAGCACGAGTGAACTTGGTTTCGATGCCGTAGCGTCCGCCGCTCGAGGGCGCGGCGTGGTGCGCCTCGTCGAGGATCAGGAGGCTCCCCGGCAGCAGGGACCCGAGCCACTCGCGCAGCGGATCCGTGTAGGCTGGGTCGATCAAGAGGTTATGCGAGACGAGAAAGCGGCTATTGGTGCGCCAAGGGTTCACACCGAAGCCGCGCTCACGGCGCATCCTTGATAGGTAGCCACGGTCAAGGATTTCGAACACAAGTCCAAAGCGGTCTTCCAACTCGCCCTTCCATTGTTCAAGGACGGAGGGCGGCGTTGCGACGACAATCGTCTTGGCCTTCTTGCGTAGGAGTAGCTCGCGGGCGATTAGGCCAGCCTCAATCGTTTTGCCCAGGCCTGTATCGTCGGCAATAAAGAGGTTGACACGCGGAAGCCGGAGCGCCTTGCGCAACGGCTCCATTTGATAGGCGTCGAGCTTGATCCCTGCTCGGAACGGAGCCTGAAAGAGATTCGGATCGGTCGCCGTGACGCAGTTCCAACGCAGCGTATGGAAGAATGCGGCGAACTGGCGCGGTGGGTCGAAGCCCTTTGCAGCGAGGTCGCGCCATCCCTCTTCCTCGAGGATCCGGCGGTCGAGCTCATAATCCCAAAAGACTTCGAGCGACTGCCCAATCGCATCGTCGTCAGCGCAAGCTAATCGTACCAGAGGTGACTGGCCAGGGGCCTTGGGCTCGACGATTTCCTCGACGAGCCACCTCCTCGAGCGCACTTGGACCAGTTCACCCGGGGTGGGTGGCCGTTCGGGTAGCAGTCGAATTTCTTTCGAACGAGTCAAGGAGACAGCCTCACACGATTCAATTTCTGGCCCATTAAATCGCAGGCATTGCCATTCTCAAGCTCTCTGGTCGATGCCTCATAGTCGGCGCGTTGAATTCATAGGAATTTGGTTTTCCGCAGCCCCTGGGCGGGTGTGCAATCTGATCGCAATTATCCCATCCAACCATCGTTTGAAAGCTTAAACCACAACTTGAAAGATGTCAACGACGCCTTCAGAGCGCAGGGAAGGATCTTCAAAGACGGTTGCAGGTCCAGAAGGGCCACAAATTATAGGCCCTAGTCCTGCGCTCCACCGCCGAGCAAGAGGTGAAAACATCGGGTGAGGAGCCGTGACGATATCCGAAGTGGCCAATAAGATGCGCGACGCGGCCGCAGACAGGTTTTCTTACCTTCCCCTATGTCCTGGGCAAGGGGTGTCATCAATTCTATACCGCTGTATACATCGAGGCCGAAAATCACGTTTAAATCGCTTCTGCGGGGCGAACGCCCAAATAGGTGTTGAAAACAAAGGAGTTATGCAATGAACTACTATGATGTCTTTTCACCAGGCAGGCGCAGGCTTGTTGAAATCGAGGCGGAGACCTCTCCGCCACAAACGTCAGCTTGAGGTGGTTAATGATACGCTCGACCAGCGCATAGTCGGTGAGGAAAGCGATGATGCGCATCCGGTCCTGGCATCGAAAGGAGCGGTCGGATCATGTATCTACCTACTCGCTCGGCCTCTTTCTTTGTCCTGGCTCGGACCTTACTGTGGACCGAGAAGCCCGAGTGGCGCCGCCCGGTAGCTATCATCGAGGATTTGGAAGAGCAGACAGCCGCATTCGAGGAGATCATTGCTCATTGTTCCTGAGAGCATTGGACGCCCACGAGTTGCCCGAACCAGGGAATCTTCTCCGTACTCGAAGACCAAATCGTCTTCATGATTCCTGCTCAGCAAGTTCCTTCGCAGTCTTGTCCTTATAGAGAACCGGCTTGTTCACCATCTTTTTGCCCTTGTCCTCCTCTTGGAGGATGAATCGCATGGGGCCAGTGCGGTAGACGGCAGTCTTGATCTCCGCGTTGCTCATGGAGCCATAGGCGTGAAATACATCGGAAACGATCTCCAGAATGTCGTTATCAAGCAGAACCCCGAATCGAGGAGACGGCCCAGGGGCGACCATCGGAATCCTCCGCGCGAAGAATCGCCGCACTTCGTGCCCCTGCATTGCCTCAAGCTCCTTGTCAAGATTGGGAGGCCATGGACCCTCCACCTGGCGAAGATAGATCGGGCTGGCGACTGTATGGCCGAACTTCTCAAGGCACAGGAGATCGATCATGTACATCAACTTCGTCATCTTGAAGTAGGTCATTCGACCGCCAAGTTCCAGAAGGACCCGTGCCAACTGTTGGATCGTTGTCGCTCCCACGGGAAATAGACTGCGGGGCTCAGTTTGGACCTTCTTCCGCTCAATCAGTCCCTTGACCGGATGAACGACTTTTGACAGGAGCATGAAATCGGACCGCTGTTTGGCCTGCGATCTATGGACCATGGCTCGCGGGCCCGGATGGTAGAGCGGGAAGAGCCGACAATTGCGCCACGGAAAGAGTTTCGCAACACCTTGTCGCAACTCGATACCGTGTGGCGAAAGGAGGTCGAGAGCACTCAATGCCGTCGCACCCAAGGTAACGATGACATCAGGCGACACCAGGGCGATCACCATTTCAAGGTATGCCGAACAATTCGCTATCTCGTCAGCCGTCGGCGTCGCATTGTTACCGTTTTCTTGCTTGGGGTTGCATAGGACCGCATTCGTAATAAAGACATCTTCTCTTCGCCAACCGATATTCCCAAGGAGGGTCTCGAAGTTGTCGCCAGTTCGGTCCCCGTAGAGAGGAATGCCAGTCCGGTCGGCCCCCAGACGTCCGGGAGCTTCCGCAACAAACAGGACTTTCGAATCACCGGTTCCATTTGCGGACGACAACACTTTCCTGCGGTCATACAAACGCGGGCATAAGTCGCAGTGCTGCACCGATTCTACGAGGTCGCTGAACCGGGCGGTCTTGCTGAATGTCTGGTATGAACAGATCATGCTGAATCTCCCTTGAAGTTCGGGCCAAGACAGTCAGGGTCCGGTTTCTTGGCGAGCGATCCATGGGCGATAGTCTTCTGCGCCAGGCAGCCGGATACGCATTTCTCCAGGAGCTTGCAGCAGGCACAGGGGTCTTCGAAGTCGGTCGTGAGATAGGTTCGGACGGCCTCTAAGTACGGAGACTTACTCCAACATTCCGGCAGGCTCGCGCCTGCGAGACAAGACCACTCCTCCGTTTCCACCAGTTCTGCCGCCCCGATCCGCTTGAATGCATCGCAGGGATACACCCGTAAGTCAGGGCCTATGATCACGCGGTCTATGGCCGCGAAGCATGCTGGGGAGTCGTTCAACATCAGGAAATTGTATGGCGAACCGGTCCTGACAAATTCGTGTCCGTGCTCTGCTCTGAGCGCCTGAATCTGGCGACGGAGTTCGAGGTTCTGGACCCGGTTCAAGGCGCGATCACGCACCAATGCCGCTCGTCCTTGCGGAACGAGCCGCAGTACGCTGATGCGGGATGCACCGAGGTCGCGTGCAAGCTGCACGATGTCGGTGAGTTCACTGTAGTTGCTCGTCATCGGTACGAAATGAAGTTCCGTTGTCAAACCGACCGACAAGGCATGCCGCAGAGCAGATTGGGTGTGGTCAAAGCTTCCCGCCTTCCGTGTTATGCGCTCATGACTTATGGCGGTTGCGCCGAAGACGCTGAAGATGAACCGTGAAGCACCAAGCGTGCGCAGACGCTTTGCTTTCCGTTTGAAGTCGTCCGCACAGCCCGATGTATATATCGTGACCTTCAGACCATGCTGGGCGGCAGCCTCAACCACGTCAAAGATATGTGGCCACAGAAGAGGTTCGCCGCCCGAGAAGGCTACGTCGCGTGTTCCCATCTTTGCCGCTTCGGCAAGAATACGAATGCAGTCGTCACATGACATCTCCAACGAGTTCGAGGGACGTGCGTCGCTGGAGCAATGAACGCAGTTGAGGTCGCATCGATAGGTGACCTCGATCTTGAACTCCTTCATATTGAAGGGGCGGCTGTGGCGTTGCATCAGAACCCCTCCACCAATGCTTTGAGGGCCGTCTTCTTCTCAGACACATAAGCGTGAGATGAAACGCAGGTGAGAGGGCCAGGCCTTCCACCAACCTCTGTGGCAAGGAATCTGATGAGGTTGCATAGCCCCCAGTAGTTGCCATAGGCACGTTCCAGAAAATCATGATTCCGATAGACCGCCAGCAGACCTAAGACTATGGGTTGGCCTGCTTGGGCTGGCTCGGCCTGGACTGCGAGGTAGTTCAGACACGGTCCTCCCAGCGGGCGAACGGTTTCCCCGCCGGGGTGTTGGATCACGACGGTATATGCCGCCCTGCTGAGATTCTCGCGATCCCGAATGGCCGAGATGATGTTGCCAAGCTGGTTCACTGTTCCATGCGCACCTTCGTAGTTGGTCATTCTGCGGAAGTACGTGCCCCAGCCGGTCTTGATCCGGTCGAAGAACCCCCGCCGCTTGTTGTAGGCCATAAACAATCCAGCGGCGTCCCTGCCTTCATAGAGCCGGTGCGGGAAAATGGTATACGCCACGTGCTTTGGACCGAGAATGGCCTGCGCTTCGGCGAAGGACTCCATCTTGCTATGGAAGCCCTGGTCCATCGCGATTGAGTCCTTGGTGTGAACGACGACGTTGCGAAGCTCCCAATGGGCAGACATCAACCGCTTGACGACTTCCAACCATGCATTCTGGAAGTCTTGGGTCACTACGCATGCAGGCTCGTTGATCATCGTTATCAGTCATTCCTCAGGGCTGAGCCTCGCTAACAGCAAAAGGCCGTTTCGGTCCATTGTGGCAGGACACATCTGTGATGGCATTACGTAAGGCATTCCTGCTAGTCATGTTCCGCCTCCTTGAGTTCAAGGATGTTACAGGATAACCGGGAAATGCCCAGCTCGTGCTCTGCCAGTAGAATGGCCAGTCGTTCCCCGTTCATCAGCCCCACGGGCACGGCGTCCGCGCGCTCTGCTTCCCTTCTGGCTCCAGGGCTGAAGTCGCTCGTGGTGATGATGAGGCTCTGGTCGTGGGCGCCCAGGTTGCCGCGCGCCCGCTGGACATCCGGGGCTTGGACATTGTTTCCGGTCTTCCACTTCTTGGCCTGGATGGCCATACGGATGCGTATCACGTCGCCGACTACCAGCATGGCCCTCACATCAATGCCGCCGTTGCCGGTTCGGCCAACCACCCCAATGTCCTCGAATCCCATCTCTACGAGGAGTAGGCCGATGGAGCCTGCCCCCAAAACTGGTCCAGCCAAATAATGCTTATATATGTTCAAATACCATCGAAGTAAATTGAATACGCACCTTTAACATATGATGACGATACAGCCGACTCAATGGATTTTTGTTGAAAGATAAGAAACTCCTTTTCCGCTGCGCCGGTAACATGAGCGTTCATGCGCCAATTTTGCCTCGTCCCATCGTCATGGATGATAAAACGTGATGCGTGGGGATGTCAAGTTGAGCAAAAAATATCGATAGGCGGGCTCAGAAGACGAAGGGAAGCATAAAAGCTGCAGAAATCGCCCAGACTTCTCCTCCCGCTGGAGAGAAGATCATGAAAAATATTCGGCCGGAGTCTCGGCGGCCATCAAGAACTCTTGATAAACGACCCGAGGCGGAGGAGGCCTCTCCGCCACAAAGGTCAGCTTGAGGTGGTCGATAATCCTGTCCACCACGGCATAGTCGGTGATAAAAGCGATGACCTTCATCG
>CAYGYP010000010.1:0-3691 GCA_964354115.1 uncultured Candidatus Bathyarchaeia archaeon
CGATTTTCGGCCAATTGTCTTTCCTGCCGGCTCGCACCTGACGGTTGAAGCTCGCAAACCTAGAAGAATACTCATCTTGATCGATGGCCAATACACTCAAATAATAAGGTCTAGACTTCCAAGCGTGACTATTACACGTTCGAAGCATGAAACATCTTTCATAAGGTTCAGAGAGGACTTCTACCACCGACTAAAGAGTAGGCTGCTTTTCAAGGGAACAGGTGAATGATCCATTGGACACCGTCAAGAATAGGATTGCAGTCTTGGACACGTCTGCATTCATAGCTGGTTTCGACCCATTTTCTTTAGATGGAGAGGAATACACGGTTCCAATGGTCAAAGAGGAAATAGCAGAGAGCTCCATGTCTGAGGTGAGATTTGAAACGGCAGTAGCGAATGGCAAGTTGAAAGTCAAGGTGCCGAGCGAGGAATTTCTTGATAAGGTTAAGGCTTCTGCAACTTTGGTTGGCGACAAGTTTTTCCTGTCGGAAACCGACCTTCAACTCTTGGCGCTGGCGCTCCAGCTTAAAGCAGAAGGTTATTCTCCGCTGATTGTCACCGACGATTACTCGATACAAAACGTTGCAGATCAAATGTGTATAGAGTTTGCCTCCTTGGCAACCTTTGGCATCCGTCTTCGTCTGACGTGGATAAGATATTGCCCAGCTTGCCACAGAAAATATCCTGCAGATAGTAAAGCCAAAACATGCGAAGTATGCGGCACCAGACTG
Source organism: uncultured Candidatus Bathyarchaeia archaeon (assembly GCA_964354115.1). Taxonomy (GTDB): domain Archaea; phylum Thermoproteota; class Bathyarchaeia; order Bathyarchaeales; family Bathycorpusculaceae; genus DASPTR01. The sequence continues at coordinate 732 of CAYGYP010000010.1, forward strand.
AAAAGAAAACCGCTAAAAAGAAGTCAGTTGAGCCAAGACGTTCCAAGAACATAAATGAGAAAGAGGCTTTCAAGATGAGCCCAAGAAAACGACAACCTATGGAGTTGGACGAGAAGAAGACAACCTATTTCGCAGAAACTGGCAAGCTAAACACAGATGCCTTGCTTGAGCTTGTCAACAAGTACGTCGATAAAGAGGACATTGAAGACATCGTGATCGCTTCAACAAGTGGTGAGACAGGAGCCAAGGCTTCTAAGATGCTTAAAGGCCACAACGTTGTTGTCGTTACGCATTTCTCTGGTTTTCAAGAAAAGGGGAAAACGGAGCTGCAGGAAGAACATAAGCGCGAGATCCTCAAGAATGGAGCAAAGATTTTCACGGGCACTCATGCTTTAAGTAGTGCTGAACGGGCAATACGCAAGGATTTCGGCACGTTACAGTCGTTGGAATTGATTGCAAATGTGCTTAGGCTTATGGGAGAAGGAACAAAAGTATGCGTAGAAATCACATTAATGGCTGCGGACGCAGGACTTATTCCAATGGACAAGGACATCGTTGCCATTGCCGGAACGGGCAGAGGAGCTGACACTGCGCTTCGTATTCTCCCAGCAAACGCATCAAGATTCTTTGAACTGCGAATAAAAGAAGTGATAGCAAAGCCCAGCAACTTCTGAGCCTGCGCTAGACATCCTCATTATCGCGCTTACTGAAGTATGTTATATCGTGATGTTCAACATAGCCGCATTTTTCGAAAAGTTCTTTCGACGACATGTTGTCAGCATCTATAAAGGCACAGAAAAGTCTAATCCCGCGTGTTCTAAGTACTCTTTCAGATTCTGCGATCAAGGCCTTGGCAACACCGAGGTGTCTATGTTTTGGATCGACGGCTAATCTGTTTATCCAACCTTTTCTCATGTCACAACTAATGATGACTACGCCGATCAGACAATCTTCTTCAATGGCTCCTAGAAAGAACTCGGGATTTGCCGCCATTTCTTTGGACATTGCGTCTCTGCTATCTCGGCCTTTGGGTCTGAAGGATAGTCTTGCTCTCTCCCAAAGGTCGGTTATGGCTCCGTAATCGTTTGAGGTCAGTCTTCGGATCTGCATGCAGATACGCAGGCTAGCCTTCTTTCTCAACTTCTTTCATCGAATCCTCTATAATGTCCAAAGCCGCATCAACTAGGTCTCTGGTGATGACAAGTGGCGGGGCGACTCTGATCGTTGATGCTCCACAAGTAATGACGTTGACACCGCGCTTCCATGAACGTGTCATGATCTCGCTGGCTTTCTGGGGGGCTGGTTTCTTGCTTTCTTTGTTTTCAACGATTTCCACCCCTATCATTAATCCCTTGCCTCTCACGTCGCCTACGATTTCACTCTTCTCTTGCAGTTCTCCAATTCTTTTCATGATGTAATTGCCCTGCTTGTTGGCATTCTCCAAGAGCTTCTCCTCCTGTATAGCATCTATGACAGCGCTCGCTGCAACACATGAGAGCGGGTTGCCTCCAAACGTGCTCGCGTGTGATCCTGGAACCCAATCCATCACTTTTGATTTTGCGATGGTTGCGCCCAGCGGCAAGCCTGATGCCAGTCCCTTCGCGCTACAAACGATGTCGGGTTCAACGCCCCAGTGTTCAATTGCAAACCATTTCCCAGTTCGGCCAATGCCAGCCTGCACTTCATCATCTATGAGCAATATGCCGTATTTGTCTGCAAGCTTCTTTATCCGCGGGAAGTATTCGGGGGGTGGAACGACGTATCCGCCTTCTCCCTGAATGGGCTCGAACAAAATTGCCGCAGTGTCTTCAGGAGGAACATATTTCTGTAGAACATACTCGTCGATGAAATCCACGCACCAGTAGTGGCATTCAGGATAGGTTAACTTGAAGGGGCAACGGTAGCAGTAGGCATATGGAACGTGGGCTACGCCAGGCATCAATGGGAAGAAATAGCGTCTCTGAGCTGGCTTGCTGGCAGTGAAGGACAAAGCACCTACTGTGCGTCCGTGAAAAGCACCTATGAAGCTTATGAATAGTTGCCTGCGACTGTGCCACTTTGCAACTTTGATTGCGGCTTCAATGGCTTCGGCTCCGCTGTTGCCGAAATAAACTTTTTTGTCAGGCGTTCCAGGCGTGATTTTCGCAAGTTTTTCCGCCAGATTGACGACTTCCTTGTAGTAAAAGTCAGTGTTGGAATAATGCAGAAAACGGTCACATTGATTCTTTATAGCCGTTACCACTCTAGGATGATTGTGCCCAACGTTCATGCATACTAAGCCAGAGTTGAAGTCAATGAATTCGTTTCCGTCAACATCCTTGATTATGCAGCCGTTTCCTGACTCAACGACAAGTGGATAGAACCGTCCGTAAGAAGGAGAAATCAGGCTTTCGTCTCTCTTGACAAGTTCTCTCGCCTTGGGCCCAGGCGGGCTAACAACAATCTTTGGGTAACCACTCATTCTACATCGCCGACCGGAAACTACCGTTAGAAAAGATGGCTTATATAGCTAACGATGCCTCCTCACAGAAAACCACAATAGATGATTAGTTGATGCCTTGCGAAACCTGCGAGATTGTGACAAGCACTATAACAAAAAAGCCAAACTGCTACGCCTTGGTTAGGGTGATTTCAATAGCGGAGACGTTTGCCTTTCTGTCTCCCTCTCTGGCCACCTGCTCCGTGCAGATGCTGATGCCTTGAAGCTGTGCATCTTTCATGAAGGTCCGTCTGAGCAACTCAACCGTGTCCACAGCTTTGCAGATCGCCCGCCCTCTGGCTTTCAGAACGATCTTGTTCGAGCCTGTACTAAAGGACGTTAGACAAGCAATCACGTAGTTCTTCACTGGCTTCTGACCGACATAAACAACCTTCTCGCTAACCTCTGCCTTTGGCTCTGCTTTTGCCTCTGCCTTTGGCTCTGCTTTTGCCTCTGCCTTTGGCTCTGCTTTTGCCTCTGC
>CAYGYP010000010.1:3791-13842 GCA_964354115.1 uncultured Candidatus Bathyarchaeia archaeon
CTTTGGCTCTGCTTCCGGTTCAGGCTTTGGCGTTTTTGCTGGTTTCGGTGACTTTTGCTTCCTTTCAGTTGTTTTCTTCTGTCTCGGTTTCGCCATAATATACCTCCATTCTTCGCTGATTGACAGTGGTTTACCCGCGTAGGGCAGTTATATCATGGTTTTTAGCTTCTTATATCTTTTCATGCACTGCAAGGCCCGCAACGTTGGCCTAATACTTTAGCGCCGAAAGTATTCTCTGCTAGGCGACTCGTTTCGCACACTGCTTGTCTGCAAACTTCATTCCCTCCTCAAATGCACGTACATTGGCTTCGAAGAGGTCGATTTTCTTCCCAAATAATTCCTTAAGACCCTCAACAATGCTTTCTTTAGCAACAATTTTCGTTAGGGCAACGTAGGCGCCGAGCATAACCATATTCGCTGACCTCTCAGCACCAGTCGATGTCGCGATTTCGCTTGCTGGCACGGCTATGATCTTGACGTCTCTTCTTGTTGCCGGTCTATTCACAAGTGAGGTGCTAAGAAGCAGTAGGCCATTGCTCTGCAACTTTGGTTCAAAGGCTTCCAACGAAGGATTGTTCATGACAATGATTGCATGAGGATGAGGCGTCACTGGCGACCCGATCTCTTCGCTTGAAACAACCACCGTGCAGTTGGCCGTTCCCCCGCGCATCTCAGGCCCGTAGGATGGGATCCAAGTAACGTGTTTCCCCTCCTTCATGGCGCTGTAAGCCAAGAGTTTCCCGATGAACATGAGCCCCTGGCCGCCGAAGCCGGCCATTACAACGTCTTCGTAGAAGGCTTTCTTCCCCACTTTTGCGATCTCTATCCCTCCTTCGGTGACTTAAACTCTCCAAGCGGGAAATAGGAAGCCATTTTCTCGTCAATCCATTTCACCGATTCGGTGGATGTCATGTGCCAGTTCGTAGGGCATTGGGACAGAACTTCTACGATAGAATAGCCTGAGCCTTTGATTTGAGTTTCAAACGCTTTCTTGATGGCTCTCTTGGCTTGAACCACGTTTTTGGGGCTGCTTACGCTGACTCTTGCAACGTATGCTGCACCTTCAAGTGTTGCTAGCATCTCGCATACGCGAATGGGGTAACCGGCCCTCTCAGGCATTCTACCTTCTGGGGTGGTTGTGGTTTTCTGTCCGATGAGTGTTGTCGGCGCCATTTGGCCGGCTGTCATTCCGTAGATTGCGTTGTTGACGAAGATGGTCGTGATTTTCTCCCCTCGCGCTGCTACGTGCACCATCTCTGCCGTTCCTATTGCGGCAAGGTCGCCGTCTCCTTGGTAGGTGAAAACAACTAGCTCAGGGTGTACACGTTTGCATCCAGTTGCAATTGCAGGGGCTCGGCCGTGGGCAGCTTCGTATGAGTCTAGGTCGAAGTAATCGTATAATAGTACGGCACAACCTACTGGGGCTACAACCACTGTCTTCTCGCGGATTCCAAGCTCGTCTATCACTTCCGCGATTAACCTATGGATAATCCCGTGACCGCATCCTGGGCAATAGTGTGTGCTTGCCGCAGTTAGAGTCTTAGGTCTTTCATAAACGGTTTCCATTTTTACTTTGCCCCCTTAGCAATTTTCTCTACTTCTCCCACGATTTCGTCGTAGCTCGGCACAATTCCGCCGACCCTGCCGTAGAAGTGTGGTTGACTCTTGCCGCAGAGAGCAAGTTTTACGTCTTCAAGCATTTGCCCCATGCTCATTTCAACAACCAGGAAATTCTTTACTCGTTCGGCTATCTGAGCGAATGCTTGATACGGAAACGGGTACAGCGATATTGGCCTTAATAAGCCGACTTTCAGGCCTTTTTCGCGGAGAATCTTGATGGCTGTTTTTGCGATCCGAGCAACCGTTCCATATGCTGCTATCACTATTTCCGCGTCTTCTGTCATGTAGGATTCGAAGCGCACTTCGTTCACAACTGCTTCGCGAAGCTTCTGAGCAATGGCCAAGTTGCGTTCTTCCAAGATTACTGGATCAAGATAGAGGGTCTTGATCAGTTTCCGACGTTCGCTTGAAAGCCCAGTGATGGCCCAGTCTTTCCTTATGGGCGCAAGCGTCTTGCCTAATAGCTTAAATTCAATGGGCTCCATCATCTGGCCAATGTTTCCATCTCCTAAGATCATCACGGGGTTGCGGTACTTGTCAGCCAAGTCGAATGCTAGCATCGTAAGGTCTGCTGCCTCTTGACCTGTTGATGGGGCCAATACGAGCAGGTGATAATCACCATGGCCGCCTCCTTTTGTCGCTTGGAAATAGTCTGATTGTGAAGGTGCGATCCCGCCGAGTCCTGGGCCGCCTCGCATCATGTTTACTATCACGCATGGAAGCTCGGCTGCGGCGATGTAGGAAATTCCCTCTTGCATCAAGCTGATTCCTGGGCTTGAAGAAGAAGTCATGGTTCTTGCACCTGCACCAGCAGCGCCAAACACCATGTATATAGCAGCTATTTCGCTTTCTGCCTGAAGAAAGGTTCCGCCGATTTCTGGCATCCTCCATGCCATGTATTCGCCGATCTCGTTCTGGGGCGTTATTGGATAAGCAAAGTAATATCTGCACCCTGCTTGGACTGCAGCTTCAGCTATCGCTTCGTTTCCTGCCATGAATCTTTTCTCGGTCACTTTTTGTCACCAACCACCTTCTTCTCTCTATAAACTGTGACGGCAGCATCCGGGCACATCATAGCACACAAAGTGCATCCTGTGCATTTCCCCTCAGGATCGGAGAATTCCGCTGGGTGATAGCCTTTCTTGCTGACGGAATGGGCAGTTCGAATAATCTTTTGGGGACAAAAGCTGATGCAAAGTGTGCAACCCTTACAGTATTCTTCATTTATGAAGATCTTAGCCATCGTCAATTCAACTCGTTTTGGGTTGTGACTGCAAGCTCTGCCTATTTCAGGCAGATTTGTTGCCGATTTAACTCTCGGGATATTCAGAAAGTCCGGCCATATTAATATTGAGCTAAACAAACAGCAAAAACAACATCAATAGAAGGCCGCTGACAAGAGAGATAGGCACAATGGCTTTCTTTGCCCTTTGAAGACCCTTGTCTGTCAAAAGAGAAAGGCTTTCCAGCCGCTCCCTACCAATGACTTTAACGTTAGAAACTGATATGGTCCTACAGCCAGCCCGCGCACGTCTTAGATCAGTCAAAGCACCAAGAGTTGCTTGCTTGATGTAGCCAATCAGCTTCGCATGGTCCATGACCTCACCGATTGGATGATAGCCTCGTCTCCCCAAAACTACACCATTCACAGAATGCGTGTCCGTAGTGAAGACTTCGCCAGTGTCAATACCCATGGAACCAAAAACAGAAAGTATCTTTTCTCGCATTCCAGAGACAACATTATTGCCATCGATTACCACATAAGCAGCTTTTTGGTGCCCAGCTCCAGACACGACCACCGTAATGCCTCCATGACCCATGCCGTCTTTGACGCTAAATTCCTTTGGAAAAACCGTGTTTGCGCCGATGTCAAACGGTAAGCGAGGCGCCGAAGCAGCCTTGTCTAAACAAGAAGTAGCGACTGCCCTCAAGGAAGAGAGAGCTTCAGGCATACCATTCATTCCATCGATACTGTTGTGAGCGTTGACCACTGCGCAACAAACCAACCCAAGCTGTTCTGCCTTCTGCCGAATGAACAAACCCAATTCCTGCGGTATGTCTTCGGTTGTCCGAGGTGCCAAGGTGACAGAGAGGAATGCAACATTACCGAAAATCTGACAACACGCAGATGCCAGATCGTCACTCGCCGTAACAAATGGTGAAGCCACTGCCCAAGAGGCTTGAAAATCCATGGCATCAACAACATTGCTTACCACTTTCTGATTTTGCGTCTGTGAAGCCAAATCAAGTTCATGGCCAAAGAGACCATGGGGCACGCATGCCACGCATCCAGATTTCTTTTCCAAAGCGTCCTTCAGCAAAGATGGCAAAATGCTGCTTCCAATATTCTTGAAGGGCCCAGGATGCACAGAAGGAATGACCACATACACCTTTCTGTCAGACGAATCAAACTTGAACAAGGTAAGCTCGACATTCCGTTGTTCGCCAAGCCTCTCCAAGAACTCCTCAAAAGGAGCATTGAAGTCAACTATCCAGCTGAGCAGAAACGCCTTGAAAAGGGATAAGGCAGGAACACCGAGAGTTTCGTCGGCCACTTTGTCTATGAGATAGAGGAAAAGGTAGCTTGCAATTACGCTCAGAACTGGAGAGAAAATGAAAAACAACAGCATACCTTGGAATGGAATCATATACCCTATCGTTGGGCCCATCGTCGCCCACACTGCAATGAATGGAATAATGTTTAAGCACGGCGAAAGTAGAGAAACTAGAGCAAGGCGTTTGCGGTCCACAAAAGATGTTGAGTTGAACACTATTAGGCGAAAAATCAGCACAGCTGAAAACCCTAAAAGACAAAGTCTGACCCACCATGACACGCCGTAGAATATGCCGGCCACTGTGCCTATCAATATGAAGAAGAACCAGATTATCCAGCAGAAGAGGGAAAGCGTTGCAGTCCGTCTGGAATTGTAGATTGGGTCTCGCTTCAAAGCCAGCCTGCTCATCGCATAGTCAACGACAAAGGCCGTCAGGAATAAGGAAAGGCCCAGGAAAACTCCATAAGCCACGCTCTCATATGAGCGAAACAGAAGAGTTACGGAGAGCAACGCGCCACCTGCGCAAATCAAGGCCAGAAGCAAGATGACCTTCTTGTAGGACGGAAGCTTGAACAATGATGCATAATGCTTAACTGCAGCGTCCATAGACTGAGCCAACGAATCGTGAGACCCCACTTCCATTCCCTCAAGCGAATTTCCTAGAAGGTAATTTCAACCATATTAAAATGTTGTTAAACTCGCCCAACATAAGTGGTCATCACATCTTAAGGATAATCGACTCATGAGGCGGTTCCTGCCTTTTAAGATGAATGTTGAGAAAACTAAGCTTCCAACAGAACTGGTTGCCTTCAAGGTAACATCGGCTCCGAAGGCCTTAAGAGGAGCAACTGTTTTATTCTTAAATAGTTGACCATTAAGGTTTTGCGGACTCCATGCCAGAGCAGAATGTTCCTCCGTCGATATTTCACATGTTGGAGAAGAATGTGGGAAATCAGATACGGGTAATTCTGGATCCAGCCTATGGTTATGAAGGAACTCTGGTTGCAGTAACCCGTGAACCTGCGGGAATATGGCTTTCAGATGCGGAGGCCATCATCCTACGTGCTACAATCGCCCAACCCATACCGCAAGTCACGAGCAGGGAAGAGAGAAGTGAAATATTCGTCCACCTTAATTCTGTCCAAAGAATAGAAGTTCTGCATGCACCTGCTAGGCGCTAGCATTCAATCTTTAGAAGAACACGTGCGCCAGAGCACATACAATTATCAAAGCTACGGAAAAGACCACAAGCATCTCTGGTCTGACTTTGATGCCCTCAGTCTCTTCTTCAAAGAACCTTAACAGTCCAGCACTCGCTGCGGGCATTGGTCCAGACTTTTCTTTCTTCTTTTTGCTCATCTTCGAAACTCCTGAAATCTGGCACTTAACTCCTACCATTTTCTCTATTATTAAGGTTATGTTGTTTCGAAAGGTTTTTAATTTTTGAACAACGATAATCTGATGCAAAGGTGCTGGTAATGAGTACACCCAGAGACGAGTATAATCACGTTTTTGATCTTCTGCAACAGCATCACAAATGGTTTCAAGAGAGTATCCCACTCATAGCAAGCGAAAACGTCCCAAGCCCAGCTGTACGCGAGGCGCTCATTACAGATTTTGGAAATCGTTACGCCGAAGGGTGGCCTGGAGAACGTGTCTATGCTGGCTGCCGTTTCATAGACCAGGTTGAGTTCAAATGCATCGAGCTCATGAAGAAGCTGTTCAACGCTGAATTCGTGGATGTCAGACCTATATCAGGGGTTGTTGCCAACCTCGCTGTTTACACGGCGTTCACGGAGCCAGGCGACAGCCTGCTCGCGTTGTCCATTCCATGCGGCGGGCACATTACTTCAGGAAAGAAAGAACTCGGTGGGACAGCCGGCGCAGTTAAGGGCCTAATCGTTGAGTACCTACCCTTAGACTATAAAGAACTGAACATAGACGTGGACAAGGCCAAAAGCAAGATCCAAGAACTAGCCGCAAAGGGCAAACCGCCCAAATTCGTCATGTTCGGCGCAAGTGTTTTCCCATTCCCACACCCCGTCAAAGAGCTAGTTGAAACCATCCACTCAGTGAGCGCAACTGTGGGATACGACGCGGCGCACGTGGCAGGATTGATTGCAGGAGGGCAATTTCAAGATCCACTCAAAGAAGGCGCGGACGTCGTAAGCTTGAGTACGCATAAGACATTTTTCGGACCTCAGCATGGCGGGATCTTGTCTTGGGAGAGGAATGCGGAAAAGATAAAGAAGGCGACCTTTCCAGGAATGGTGAGCAACCATCACCTTCACGCGGTTGCAGGCCTCACCATTGCATGTGCTGAGATGCTTCAATTTGGGAAGGAGTATGCGGCCCAGATAGTGAAAAACGCCAAGACTCTGGCTCAGGCCCTTTACGAAAGAGGATTCAACGTGCTCGCTGAACACAAGGGCTTCACGCAATCTCACGTTATCTTGATAGACATAACAAAGCATGGAGACGGTGGCACAATCGAGGAAACCTTGGAAAAGGCAAACATAATCATAAACAGGAATTTGCTACCATGGGACATTAAGGAGGGGAGACACTTCATGCACCCTGGCGGCATAAGGATGGGCGTTTCAGAAGTCACAAGGCTTGGAATGAAGGAATCAGAAATGGCTGAAATGGCGGATTTCGTCAAACGCGCCATAATAGACAAACAACCACTGGAGAAGATACGAGCTGACGTTGCAGAGTTCAGAAAGGACTATCAAAAAGTGCACTACTGCTTCGAGAACACCACGGAAGCCTACAAATACGTGAAAATTCGCTAGAAACCCAACAATTTGAGAACATGCCCGTAAGATTCAGGGCGAGAAAGAGAGGATAGCCAACTGAAGAACAAGAAATCAGGAATAAACTGAACAATTTGAAAATGGGTATTTATAGGTTGGGAAATCAAGCGATGAGGTTATGGGTAGGTAGTTAATCTGTTGAAGTGTGGATAATCATGCACATATGTGAGTTTCAGCAAATGATGCGTCGCTTATACTTCCATAGAGATTCTAGGCGAGGCGTTAAGGGGACATATGATTGGCTTGCAGAGGAGGTAGACGAACTTGGTGAAGCCTTGCAGGGTAGTGACAAGGAAGAACTAGAGAAGGAATTTGCAGATGTCGCTGCATGGTTAGCCTCGTTGGCGAATGTTGTCGACGTGGATCTTGAAACAGCCGCGCTGAATAAATACGCGAACGAATGTCCTAAATGTAAACGTTCACCTTGTCAATGTACCTTTTAAGGCTTATTCAGTAAGCGCTTCTGCCCGACACCAGTCAGAGTCCATGCGTGCGGCCGACCGCCTTTTCGCTCAACAATTTCCTCGGCCTCTAGAAGCTTCAAATGGTGCACAACAACTCCATAGTGCATTTCAGCTTCACCAGTTATGGTTCTGGCATCGACAGGATGTGTCTCCAGCACATTCAATATTCGTGTTCTAGCCCTCAAGCCAAGCTGGACGTTCTTTATTCCTGACAAATACGCTTTTGGATGCCAAGTCTCTTTGACCATTCTTATCTAGTAACAAGTAGGCTATTTATGTAGAAAAGCCTTGTTCAAGCAAAGTCTGCAAGAGTGATTTGCTTAGGCTTTTTGCCTTCAAACATGGCTCCAATCTCCTCTTTCATCAGCAGTATCCTCTGGGCGTAGTACTGTGGCAGCCCATATTTTTCAATCAACTGCAACGCCACGTCTACGTATTTTTCGATCCCCCCACGATAGACAGTAAGAGATAATTGTCCTCCGCATACTGGGCACTTGCCCCGCAAAGGAATCCGCCGGTAACGTTTGTTGCAGGTCTTGCACCTGAACGCCTGCGTGGAGAAGGCCCGCAGATTTCCGGCAATATCTCGAATGAAGTGGGTGGTTAAGACTTTCAGCGCAACTTTCCTAGCATCTACAGCCTCAATCTTCTGGGACAATGCCAACTGACCGTCCAGTTTTTCAACCATCGTTTTTAACCGTTTGTAGGAGCTTTCAGCATTTCCCATATTGATGTTGGACACGGGCGTCGTGAAGTTGAACCCTTCAAATTGTGCTTCAGTTCCTAGACGTGATCCAATCACGTCTATTATTGAACTCACCCGCCTGGCTTCCGCCTTCTCGCACGTTTTACCATAGAACTCAAGAGGATAGGCAGCTGCAACATCAAAATCATGCGCCTGCCTTTGTACCTCCTCGGTGTTCACGACCGGAATTAGAAGAAGTGGCGCATCCATTATGCCACCTATTTGTGAGGGTAAATACGCACGTGAGAAGTTGATCAAAGTGTCCAACGCCAACATCAGGGAATCCTCGTCTCCGTCGCAGTCCCTGCGTTTAGCAGAGTGCCAAATTGGATGTGCATAACAGAGGTCCAGGCTTGTGAACCCAATTACGCGGCCAACAATCCCTGCACATGTGTGCGGAGCCAGCCCCACTATCAAATGTCCAACGAGGTCTTCCATACGCTTGATGTTGTAGTGTTGAGGAAGGCCGTAGACTTTCGCCAGCATTTCATCTATGAAATTTGAAACCCTTATGAAGTAGCCAGCACTCTTCCTTGGGATAACAACGTCCTGTAGTTTCAGTTCACATGTTTGATTTGCATTCGTCAAACTCGCGCCATAAATGTCGCGAGTGTAGCCAAGCTCTCGTAGTCTTTCAACTGAGACTCCGATTTCAGCAGCCTTGAAGTGTGTCAACGGGGCGTTTGTAGCATCAAAACGGATTGTTCCATCCTTGTATACCGACAAGTCATATTTTGCGCGGAGAACCCCTTTTTCAATGGGCTCAGGAGTCTTCGTGTCATTCGTCAAGCCTTTAACTCCTTTCAAAACCTTCGGAACCGAAACACCTAAGCTCCTACACGAACTGTCAAGCAGTTCTTTGAAGTTGACAGCTTGCTTCTGATATTGCCTCGCAGGCACTCTGCAAACTGGGCATTCGTTCTCTCTTAGGTTCTTCCCGCATCTGGGACAGATATTCTCAGCGATGGTCTCGGAGCCGCATGACGGGCATTTGACTCTTGATGTGAAGGCCTTGCAGCTTGGACACTTGCGTTTGATAGTCTCGACAAGTGTCGGCCCACGTCCTCCTGCCTCAACGATATCTCTGTGGGTGCCTCCAGCTAAGCCTACTGGGAAGAGCACATGCACAAGAGGCTTCATCTCACGCCTCTTCGCCTTCTCAGGCCTCCCCATTCGCGCACCTACAAAAGTGGGCGCCTTTTCTCTTATTTGGACACCCGAAATCAAGGAGAGAGCATCTAGGATGGACTTGGAAGAAGAGAAGTCCACAGGATCGACGCGGTTACAACCTAGGCAAAAAGCAAAAGCATGCGCTTCCTCGCCTTCGATGATGATCTTGCCATCTGAAACCCTGTGCGGCATACAGAGCTTTTCAACCGCCTGTTTGACACTGGTGTCAAAATCGCCTGTAACCTGAAGGACTAGGCCTTCCGAACGTTGCAATTTTGAATCGAGTAACCATTTCCTTAGCATCTGAAGCTCTTCAACTGAAGTGAGACTTGACCAGAAGAAATTGAAACGCGGATGTAGAGGTACATGCAACGTTAGCGACAAGGCTATAGCCTCCTCAACAGTGGGTTCGTTGGTGAATGGGCCCTCAAGGAAATCCTTCAGCCTTTCCAAGTGAATCTTAGCCACTTCTGCGGCGCTTTCAAGGCTTCCATTGAACCGCACTGCAATGGCATTCTGCAGGTCTTCCGCCCACCATTCTTCAACGTACCCTGAAGGCGCAAGAATTTTACTGTTGTATAAGAAGTCGCCGAAGCTGATCAAGATGTCGCCTAAGAACAGAATCTTCTCAATATCGGTTTTTAGTTTCTCGAAGTTGTCAAGCGAGACTGTAACGACTGA
>CAYGYP010000010.1:13942-15573 GCA_964354115.1 uncultured Candidatus Bathyarchaeia archaeon
TCTCAATATCGGTTTTTAGTTTCTCGAAGTTGTCAAGCGAGACTGTAACGACTGATCCATCCTTCAATCGAACTACTGGCCGCTCCACTGTATCAACTGGCATCGCAATTCCACCTTTTCCTGGAAGCTCCAAGCGGAGCTGTGTGCCGCCAGCAAGAAAACCTCGAAGAACAAGCATGGTTGCTGGATGAACCCCTACTGAGGACAAGCCAGTGTTCCGGGCCCTTCCATATCTTAAGCGGAACCCTCCACGTCTAGAGGGGAAAGAGAAGATCGGTCGACCAGCAATAACTTCGTCCATAAACCCTGCAGATTTCTTTTCAGATTTTCTTCGAACTTCTCTCAGCCAATCCCATCCTTGGAAGCCAAGCCTCTCTATTATTGTCAGAACTTTTGGAGCACGCCCAACAATGCCGTCGTTTACGACCCTGAGTGCTCCTCCTCTCAGTCGGTTGGTCTCTACACGCGGGAGGTTTCGGAAGGATGAAACCTCAAATGGGTTAGACTCGGTGCCCGTAACTTCTATTGGAATCCATTCAAGTGCCTTCCGAAGCTCCTCATCAGATACGTGATACTGAAAGCGTGTTACAGAACGCTCGTAGAGTCTTACTTCTTCAATGAATCGCGAGATTTCCTCTTCTGTAGGCTTGTAGCGTTCAAGGCCGAGCAACCGACGAACAAAATCTCCCACAACTAACGTCAAAGCCTGATCCGTCCCACCGGCAGAACGCATAGGGCCCGCAAAATAGATGGCAAGATAATGCGAGCGGTCATTATTTGTCTTGATTGCTACTTTGGCCACGCCCTGCAGTGGCGCTGCAGTAAGACCTTCCGTGAATATTGCAAGTGCCGTGCGTATAGCTTGGTTGGCAGCATCTTCACGCTCCATATGTCCGAACTTGCCATAGACGATTTCTTCAGCGACTTTGAACGCCAGCTCTTCCCTCGGAAGCTTCGTGCTCAATTCCCTAATGCTTGCAGCAACGCCAAGTGGTCCCACAAGTCCCTCCACGAGGTCAGCCAGATCTTTCGCCAACCTGCATTCCGTCTTCAGTGCCGGATCAAGGCCCTTTTCTCTTGCCTTATCACTCATCGCATACAATAGCCCAATCTTGTCCTCCAAGTCTTTAGTGTACCGTCGATATGCCTCGCTTATCTTAAGCCCCAAGCAACCCCCCTCTCGAATTCCAGTCATCTCCACAGCTTATTTCTATATTCTGACAAAAATAGATCAAAAGGCCACCTGAAAAGTGCCACTATTCCAGCATATTCTACGCAAAAACGCTTGAATTATTATTCCTAGACCGGCGCGTCTTTGGCGTATGATCTCTCTTCCAGCTTTCACGCGTTTCCCACAACATACTAAGGATCTAGGCAAGTGCATAAGAGCTTTTAAGACGGCGAAGCGATTTTTATCCTCTTCGGCGTCTTATTCCCTCAATGATCTCAGAAACTTTGCGCTTCACTCCGCCATCTTCGACAACGTTGCCAGTGACTATTATGTCCGCACCCGAAGATGCCGCCGACAAAGCCTGTCCTCTCGTCCGTATACCGCCTCCCACGATCAAAGGAACATCAATGTAGCGCTTAACAGCACGGATCATTTCCTGCGGCACGGGCATTCTGGCTCC
>CAYGYP010000011.1:0-15554 GCA_964354115.1 uncultured Candidatus Bathyarchaeia archaeon
TGTTATGTGAGATTTCTATGATTTATGGAGAGGGAGTGGAGGCCGCTGTGGCCCTGCTCAGGGAGGCTGGTTTTGCTGTTTCTCAAACATGCTGGTCTCGGCCAAGCTGCTTTGATTTTGCAGCCAGAAAAAGTGAAAACTTGATTTTCATAAAAGTCCAGCCTGATGTTGATGGTCTTTCGCAAAGTGATTCAACTGAGCTTAAGAGCATATCCAGAAGCGTCTCAGCTGCATCACTATTAATAAGCAAGAATACGCGTGAAAAACCCCTGGAAGACGACACCGTCTATTCAAGATACAGTGTTTTAGCCATCACTCCGAGAACCTTCGAAAACGTTGTCTTCAGCAAAACGTACCCTCTGATCCAAGCCGGACCAGGAGGTTACTACGTTGATATCGACAGTGCAGCGATAAGACGCAGAAGACAGCAACTAGGCCTGTCAGTAGGCAAAATGGCTGAGATGGTTGGCACATCTCGAAGAACGCTCTACGGCTATGAGCGAGGGATGGCTAAAGCCTCAGTCACAGCGGCCTACAATTTGATCTGCACCTTGGGAATTCCTGTTGCTAGAGCCGTTGACGTTTTTGAAAAACCAGCGAAGCAGCATGAGTGTCTACTCCTGGCGACGGCCAAACGTGTAATCGCCAAGCACAAGCTTCTCATGAAGATTTTCAGGAAACTCGACTACTACAGCATCATAACGGTCAGAAAAGCTCCTTTCGACTTTGTCATTTCGGTTCCTGAAGACAAAATGAAGATCATAGGCGGAATCGCAGACAGCAATGAGCCCCGTTTGAATAGAAGAGTTGATGAAATCCTCAGTGTGAGCAAAGTTGTCCAAGCACATCCAATATTCATAACAGACGGGCAGAAGCTGTCCAACAAGGACATTCCGTGTATTCAAAGTGACGAGCTTTCAAAGATCAAAAGTCCCGAAGACTTGATCAGCAATCTCACATGAGCCTAGCCTGACGTGATTCCTCGTCGCTCTTGGCCTTCTTGGCGGGTTTCCAAGACCTCCGCACAAAATCAGGATATTCTCCCATTTTCTTCAGGCATCGTTGAAGGAAGCTAGTCGTTCTCGGGTCAGCAGGGTAGCCGGATCCAAAATCCCCATACACTCTTGCTAACTCAGCAATTTCCCTGTCTCTCTCAACTTTGGCGATTATTGAAGCTGCTGAAACTATAGGATACGTTCTGTCTGCTTTATGCTCGGAAACTATTGGTATCCTGAAGGGCAGACAGTCAAGAATATCGGCCTTGAACCTTTCCTCAAGGACGTCCGACGCATCAACATAAGCCTTGTCCGGTCTGAGAGCTTCAATGACTTTCGCCATGGTTTGAGCTTCAAGCCAGTTCAGCCTGCGAAGCTTCCTGCCATTAAGAACTACGTCATCAATCTGCTGAGGCGAAAGCTTCACAACCTCGTAGCTTCTGGCAACCCGTTTTATTTCTGGCGCCAGAACCTCTCGCCTATGCGCCGACAACAGCTTTGAATCTTTGACACCCCGCTCAACCAGCTTTGGCAAGTCACCCTCATCCATCAGCACACCAGCAATGACCAACGGGCCAATTGCACAGCCACGTCCAGCATCATCCACGCCAGCAACCAACATGGGAGGACAGTCACTTCTTGAGAGGAGCCTATTTCGACTTCAAAGCTATAACACTTTATTCTCGCACACCCACCCCAGACTGTGATCATCTTGATGCCTGTTTCGAAATGCTTTTTATGTCTCTCTTCACAAATGTGAAACAAAAGGAAGTGGAAACAATGGAGCTGAAAGGAAGCCGAACTGAGAAGAATTTGCTAGCAGCGTTTGCAGGTGAATCCCAAGCAAGAACGAGATACACCTTCTTCTCCAGCGCGGCCAAAAAGGAAGGATACGAGCAAATATCTGCAATCTTCCAAGAAACATCTGACAACGAAAAAGAACATGCCCAACTTTTCTTCAACCATCTGAAAGGCGGAACCGCCGAGGTTACCGCAAGCTATCCTGCAGGCATGATTGGAACGACTGCTCAAAATCTGAAGGCCGCGGCGGATGGAGAGAAGCTCGAGTGGGGTACGCTTTATCCCGGCTTTGCTGACGTAGCAGAAAAGGAAGGATTCAAGGATGTAGCCAGAACTTTCCGCATGGTTGCTAAGGTTGAGAGTTACCATGAGCGACGTTACCGAAAACTGCTGGCAAACGTGGAGCAAAACATCGTTTTCAAGAAAGATTCCCCGATCAAGTGGAAATGCAGAAACTGCGGACACGTGTTCGAAGGCGCTGAAGCCCCCGAAAAATGCCCGGTTTGCAGTCACCCAAGAAGCTACTTCGAAGTCTGGTGCGAAAACTACTAGATTCATCCTTTTTTTACTTTGGCCTATCAGCACATAGAGAACAAGGAGAGCATGGCTACATTAAGCGTGCTCCAGAAACTCGACAGCTTTTTCAACAACAGCTTCGTGCAAACTGTCTCGATTTTCAGGCGTAACCACGTATACTTCGAAATCTGCTCTGCCTTTCACCTCATCTATCAACCTGCTTCTTGCCCTCAAATGAACAACTCCAATGACAAGCTTCAAGCTTTCAACAGCCCTCCCGACAGCGTCTTGAAACTTTGCAGAAAATAGCTCCATCGGGCCAACCTCATCAACTACAACAACATCCAAGTCTTCAACAGCTCTCACGATCGCTCTAACACCGACACTATCAAGGTCCTTCAAGCTCACGCGATATCTGCCAACCTGCGGCCCGCTCTGCTGACTAACATGAGCAAGCCACCCATGCGCAGAATCGCACAGGTCCATAATCTCAAACCCAACACGAACACCGCTACAACGAACCTCACGGCTAATCATCCCGCCCACACCATACCCCTTGGCCTTCAACGCTTCAACAACCCGAAGCAGAATAGTAGTCTTCCCAACGCCTGGACTTCCAGTCAAAAACAACAATCTCTTCAGCAATCTTTTCCCGACCACTCTTGAGAACAGAATTGACTTGCTGACCGATAAAACTAGCGCGCTGTCAACAATTTCATATTGGCAGTGTGTTTCTTGTCTCAAGCTGCAGCGCAGACACGTCAGTACCCGTCCAAGAAAAGGATATTAGCAGATGCAAAACCTATCAATAATCCTAAAGATTGATCAGAACAGTTCTTGGAGAAAAACGGGACCATGCCAAAATCGCTTGCTAAGCCAGATTTTCCAACAGAAATGATCACAGAAGGCGACGTTAGCCTCTTGGTCCCGAAACTGCGAGCATTTGTGAAATCCCCTTCAGACTATGCACCTTCAAAGGCTCCCGTTTTCTATAATCCAGTAATGGAGTTGAACCGGGACATAGCAGTGTTGGCTCTACAAGCCTATCAGAGAATGGTTGATCGCGAAATCTCCGTTTGTGAACCTTTGGCCAGCTGCGGCGTCAGAAGTGTACGGTTTGCAGTTGAGGTTCAAGGCGTAAGAAAAGTGACTATGAATGATATCAGCGAGAAAGCCGTCCAGATTGCCCTGTATAACGTGCATGTGAATCAGGTTGAAAAGAAAGTAACTGTGGAGAACAAGGACGCTAACCTTCTATTGAGCGATTATGGCGCACCGCACAAGAGGTTTGACGCCGTAGACGTGGACCCTTTCGGCTCTCCCGTACCATATATTGATTCTACAGTCCGAGCCCTGCGCAACCATAGTCTTCTGGCTCTGACGGCAACAGACATGGCGCCTCTGTGCGGGGTTCACCCGAAAGCTTGCATAAGAAAGTATGGCGGAAAACCCTTGCGCGCTGAATATTGCCACGAACTTGCAGTAAGACTCTTGGCCGGATGCCTAGCAACGATAGCCGCGAAGCATGAAATAGGCCTGAATATAGTGTTTAGCCACAGCGCTGAACATTACGTCAGGCTATACTCGGTTATCGAGTACGGAGCCAAAATGGCTGATGAAAGCCTAAAGAATATGGGCTACGTGCTGCACTGCTTCAAATGCTTCCACCGAGAAAGCTTAGCAGGATTATCTGTCATCGGACATTCTGGGAAATGCAGTGAATGCAATTCAAAACTCAGCGTAGGCGGACCCCTGTGGCTCGGAAGGATATTTAACGAAAGTTTCTGCGAAGTGATGGGAGAAGAGATAAAGCAGAAGAAATTCAGGAACAAAGAGAGGATCGAAAAGATCCTAGCCTTGGCGAAGAACGAGGCCGGCGCCTCAATAGGGTACTATGTAGTCGACAAACTCTGCGATGCGCTTAACCTCCCAGTTCCATCAGTCAAAAGCGTTATTGAAACCCTCAAAAAAGAGGGCTTTCAAGCTTGCTTAACCCATTTCAACCCTAAAGGAATAAAATCAGCCGTCTCAGCAACGAAGATAAAAGAACTGGTTGAGGAACTAGTGAAGACTGATCGGTGAACTTCAATTTTCGACAGTGGAATTGAAGCTGAAATCACGAGGAATCGACAGCGCGCGAAAATGAGTGAAGAATGGAAAGATTATCCGTGTGTACAAAAGCATCAAAAAAATCCACGAAGAAACGGAAGATTGTACGGGAGAAAAGCCCAGAATCAAGCGACAACAACATTGATAAACCATGGCCAAGATAAAGACAAAATAGTATGTCGAGACTCTGCACAACAGCTCGGTTGGACGAACGGGTGAAGTGATAGGAATTGCTTGAAGGCAGGAAAATCCGATTGAGGGTCATGGAGAAAGGGGATTTGAGTTTTCATCTGGAAACCACCAATGATGTAAGCTTTTATGGTGAACATGGTCCAGTTACAGCGCAGATGTGTCTATCTGAGGCAGAGAAGCGATTTGAAAATCCCTCTCCGTTAACGACAATCTGCGAACGAGCGAGGTTCGTGATTGAAAAGAGGGAAGGAACGAAGATAGGGTTCGTTGCACATTATCTTGTTCAGCCTACGAGGCTAATGGAAATCGGCTATGGTATAATTCCAAGAGAAAGAGGTAAAGGCTACGGAACTGAGGCGGTTCAAATCATGGTAGATTATCTGTTTCTTTCCAAGGATATTTCTCGGATTCAAGCAGTCACCAATGTGGGAAACAAGGCCTCTCAAAGGGTTCTGGAAAAGACTGGTTTCAAGAATGAAGGAACACTACGTGAGGTAGGCTACGTTAGAGGAGAACGGACTGATGCGAACGTCTATAGTATTCTCAGAGAAGAATGGAAAGAACCCAAAATACTAAGATGACGTGGATGACTAAGATGGATGATATATCAATGGGAAAGTCGAGTAGAAAGCGGCTTTTCGCGAGAAATCTCCAAAAGCGTTCTTCTTAAGTAATAGACCATGCAATCTGTTAGCAGCCGTTACGATACATGTGGAGGTGCCGTCAAAATCGGAAAAGTATTAGTCACATCTGGTTGGCCCTACCTAAATGTTACTCCGCACCTCGGCAACCTAGTCGGCTCTGTCTTGTCTGCAGATGTTTTCGCGAGGTACTGTAGGCTAAAGGGTGAAGATGTTGTAATGGTAAGCGGTTCAGACGAGCATGGAACCCCAATCGAGGTAGAGGCCATTCGGTCAGGCATATCGCCTAAGGAGTTGACAGACCGAAACCACGCCAACGTTGTTGAGCTGTTCAAAAGGTGGGGAATATCCTTTGACAATTATACCAGAACCGAAAGCACCACGCATAAGGAATTCGTGAGAAGCCTATTAACAGAAATCTACAAGAACGGATACATCTTCGCCCAAGAAACTGAGATGCTCTACTGCGAGCATTGCGGCCGGTTTCTGCCGGACAGGTTTGTTGAAGGAAAATGTCCATACTGCGGCAACGAAAGGGCCCGCGGAGACCAGTGCGACGCCTGTGGAAGATTGCTAGAAACGACAAACCTGATAGAACCACGCTGCGTCATCTGCAAGGGAAAGCCCATCGTAAAGAAGACTAGACACTGGTATTTCGACTTGCCCAAACTCTCACAACCACTAACAAACTATCTTACGAACAACAAGCAGTTGTCAAGCAGCACCAAACACTTCAGTCTGAGCTTGATAAAAGAAGGGCTGAAGCCCAGGGCCGTGACAAGAGACGTTAAATGGGGAATCCCAGCTCCTTTTCCAGAGGCGGAAGGCAAGACGATCTATGTCTGGGTCGAAGCTGTCTTAGGCTATGTCTCCGCCACAATCGAATACTTCAAACGTCAGCCTAAGCCTGAGAAGTGGAAAGAATTCTGGTTCGACAAAGACGCTAAATCGTTATATTTCATCGGAAAGGACAACATTCCATTCCACACGATAATCCTTCCAGCTTTGCTTTTGGCATCAGGCGAAGACTATAATCTCCCATGGAACGTTTCAGCAACAGAATTTCTCCAGTTCAAAGGAGAAAAGGCTTCGAAAAGCCATCGAATTGGAATATTCATAGACGAAGCCCTAGAGCTTTTTGCCGCAGACTATTGGCGCTACTTCCTGATGGCGTCAAGACCTGAAACGAAAGACACAAACTTCTCATGGGAACTCTTTACGGAAAGAATAAACGCGGATTTGAACGACACGTTTGGCAATTTCGTACACAGAACGTTAACCTTCATAAACTCGCAGTTTGGCGGCGAGGTCCCACAGCCCCAGGCATTAGACGATGATGCCAACCACGTTCTGAACGCCCTCAAAGAGAAAGTAAAAGAAATAGCTGAAGAAATCGAAGACTTCAAATTGCAAGCAGCTGCAAACACGGTCATAGCGCTGAGCCGTATAGGAAACCAATACCTGAACGAGAAGGAACCATGGAATCTGATCAAAAAAGACAGAAACCAAGCGGCGATCACTCTATACACTGCGACACAAATTGTCAAAGCCCTAGCCATAGTTTCTGCACCTTTCATCCCATTTGTAGCAGAAAAAATCTGGAAAACCCTCAACCTGCCTGGAAGCGTACACAAACAAAAATGGACCGAAGCCCTGACGTCCGTGCCACCTCACCACAAGATAGCTATAGCAAAGCCTCTATTCAGAAAAGTGGAGGAGGACCAGCAAGAACTAGACGAAAAGCTGGGGAAAATCAGAGCCAGCCAAACGACAGCCGCTTAGATTTGTCGGCTGTGAAAAATTGAAGATCAAAATCGACCTTCATGTCCACACCTGCTATTCTTACGACTCTCTCATCACCCCGAAAGAGCTGGTCTTCTATGCAAAGAAATTCGGGCTGGACGGGGTGGCTATTACCGACCATGACAGACTTGACAGCGCACTAAAAATAGCAAGGGATACTGAATTCTTCATTATCCCAGGAATGGAGATTTCAAGTTCGAACGGGCACATCGTAGCACTAAACGTTCAAGAACCAATTCCTAAAGGACTAAACGCAGACGAAACTGCAGATAAAATTCATAACGCCGGCGGCCTTGCAGTGGCCTGTCATCCAATAGCGCTTTTCAAGGGAAGCTTGGGAAAGCATACAAGTTCAAGGTTTGACGCTGTAGAAGTGATAAACGCTTCAGCTTTTCCGTTCCGCTTTTCTGTAAAACGTTCGAAGAAGCTTGCCTCCAGCCTAGGAATCCCCGAAGTTGGAGGCACTGATGCACATTATGGGCCAGAAATAGGTTGCGCATACACGCTTGTTGACTCTGAATTGAAGGTGGATCAAGCGCTTAAAGCCATAGGCAAGGGAATGTGTCAGCCCTTTGGCAAGGCTATACCCTGGAAGCTCAGGCTGAAGAAAGAATTTCTGATGATGAAGCAGAACCTTGGTTTCAAAAACAGGGAAAAGATGGAAGGTAGTTAGAAGTTTTCAAGCTGATAAAGCTTCAACTCGAGGCCCAGCTGCTTTTCTGGTCCTGAACGTGGCTCGATGTTGAACAGATGAGGAGCAATCGTTGCAAACCCGCCGGGGATTTGTGGAGAATCAACTCCTGTCATGACCAGCGTGACTTTCAGTTTGCCCTCTTGTTCCGGGTTTACTCTTGCCCCCCAAATCACCAGTGCGTCACTATCCATCATTTCCGTGACGATTTCACCTACTCGATTTGCCTCCTCAATCGTCATTTGATTATCACCAGTAACATGGATCAACGCTCCAGTCGCTCCAGCATAGTCCACATCCAACAAGGGGCTTCTCAGAGCATTTCTAACTGCTTCCTCTGCACGGTTCGGCGCGTCTGATTCTCCCACTCCAACAATGGCCATTCCGCCTCGCTTAACGATAGTTTTGAAGTCAGCAAAGTCAAGATTGATCAAACTCGGCGCTGAAATGGTCTCTACAATGCCCTTGATCATTTTTGCCAAAACCTGATCGGCAATCCTGAACGCTTCGCTCAGGGGAAGCTGAGGAACAAGCTGCATGAGCTTATTGTTATCGATTACCACAACGGTGTCACATTCTCTGCGCATCTCTGTCAAAGCCGTTGCAGCGTATTTCATTCTGCCCTTCTCAATGCGAAAAGGCATCGTTACTACCCCAACGATTATTGCCCCCTTCCGTTTTGCAATTTCCGCAACCACAGGTGCCGCGCCCGTGCCCGTCCCTCCGCCCAGGCCAGCCGTTAGAAAAACTATGTCCACTCCAGAAAGCAAATCCTCAATTAGGATTCTCGACTCCTCGATTGCAGCTCCTCCGAGTCTGGGATCGCCACCAACCCCGAATCCTCTGGTGAGTTTTTCACCTATCAGAATCTTCCGTCCAGCCTTCGAAAAACGCAAATGAACAGCATCAGTGTTTATTGCCACACATTCTACTCCTGGCCCGCCCATCTCCATTAGCCTAGTCACAGTATTGCAGCCCGCACCCCCGACACCTACTATCATCGTGCGGCACGAGTCAGTTGGCTTAATCTCCTGGTTCATAGTATTATGCCACGTATATTTGACGGCAGTTTCTGCACCTCGAAGCTTAGTCAACGTTCTTCCTCCGCCAAACTTCCTCATTAATCAAATCATGAATGGCCACTCTGATCGCCTCAGCCCGATTTGGATAGAACCTTTCATTCACAAGCTGATCCAGAAGCCTTATGTAGGTTTCAGGAAGATATAGTGTGATTAACTTCATTGTTTCCCCCTCCGAGTAAGTTAGAGAGAAATCGGTGTGGAATTATATCTCCTTATAACATGATATAAATATGCTCTAAATATGTTTGTCACAAGTCTTTTTAAAGTTTGCTTAGAGCCCCTTTCAGGTTTCTGTAAATTCTGGCTGCAGGCAAGCTTAATGTTTTTATTGGTTGTTGAATTATTTATGGTAAAGCGATGGAAGGCAATGCAGGTTTTTGTCAAGAGCTTTGGGTGTTCTTCAAATTTGGCTGATGGAGAGGTGTTGGCAGGTTGTCTCACAGCTGCTGGATATCGTCTAGCGAATTCAGCATTGACTAGTGATATAATCGTTTACAACACTTGTGCTGTCAAGGGTCCTACGGAGGATCGGATGATTGAGATTTTGAAGCGGGCTCCCGTAGGGAGAAAGCTGATTGTGGCGGGATGTTTGCCTCTGATCAGTTTTGAGAGGTTGTGTAGAGAGGTTCGGTTTGATGGTGTCGTTGGACCTGCGGCAGGCGAAGGAATCCTTGAGATTGTGAGACGTATTGCATCAGGTGAAAAGACTGCCGCTTTAAAAGACTGCCTGAGTTCAATGCCCAGCCTAGACCTCCCTCGCGTCAAGATAAGCCCCGTGATAAGCATTACCCCCATAAACTATGGCTGCTTGGGCTCGTGTGCCTATTGCTGTGTGGTACTTGCTCGAGGACACTTAAGAAGCTATGACGTCGGAGAAATTGTGCTGAGAGCAAAGAAAGATCTAGCTTCGGGCACACGTGAGCTTTGGATAACCTCACAGGACACGGCTTGTTATGGAAAAGACAGGGGCACCAACTTGGCAGAGCTGCTAAGGGCCTTATGCAGTATTAAGGGTGACTTCAAGATTCGCGTCGGAATGATGACACCTAACACTGCGATGAGCATTCTCAAAGATCTAGTTGAGGCCTTCCATGATGAGCATGTCTTCAAGTTCGTCCATTTGCCCGTGCAAAGTGGAGATGATCAGGTTTTGGAGCGTATGCGACGATTCTACTCGGTCAGCGACTTCAAAAGAGTGGTGAGCAGGTTCAGAGAGGATTTTTCTGAGATGGCTCTTTCCACGGATGTTATTTGTGGCTTTCCTGGCGAAAGTGAAGATGCTTTTGCGAGGACTCTTCAGTTGATTGAAGAGGTTAAGCCTGATGTGGTTAATGTTTCAAAGTTCTTTGCAAGACCGAAAACTGTCGCCGCTGAGATGAAAGAGGATTTTCTGTCTTTTGCAGAGATTGGTGAGAGAAGCAGAGCTGCTGCTGGTTTAGCCAAGAAGGTGTCTCTTGAAAGAAATTCGGGAGTGGTTGGCTGGATAGGTGGGATTCTTGTGGATGAGGTCGGCAAGGTTCCAGGTTCTTGGATTGGGCGAAATTTCGCCTACAAACCAGTTGCTGTAAGAAGTAATAGGAAACTGCTTGGCAGGACTTTACGAGTCAGAGTCAATAGAGCCTTTTCAACACATTTAGAAGGTGAAATAGTTGAGTAAAGGATGTGCAACGTTGACCGCGCGCGTGCAAACTGTCTGAAGTTGGATTTGAATGCGCCGCTGAGATAGAAGACGGAAAGCTTTTTCGGACGCACAAATGGATTAGAACTATTGTAAGAATCGAAGAATTGCAATATAAAATTTTTATGCACATCCGCACTTATTCTGTTCTGAGGAGATGGAATGTTTGACTGAAGAAAATGTTGTTGAAATTGGACGAATAACACATTTCTTCTCAAAAATAGGCGTTGCAGTCATCGAACTCAAGGCTCCTTTAAGCGTGGGCGATACCATAGCCATCAAGGGACCCAACACTGATTTCGAGCAAGTTGTCGATTCGATGCAAATCGAACACAAGAACGTTCAACGCGCCGAGAAAGGACAAAGCATAGGACTAAAAGTAGCCGAACGCGTAAGAGAAACGGACATCGTGTACAAGAAGCTCTAGAAACCCAAGAACCTACTTCACGTGCTATCACATCAAGTTCCACGTAGATCGCTGAATATTAGAACCATATAAACAACGTTCGTCCCGCAACACAGAGGTCAGAACCGTGCATGCATATGCCATCCAGCTTTTCATTTGATGAATTCGGAACGTGTGGCTAGGCTCACGGCTCAAACGCGCACTTCATTCAAGGCCTAAATCTCTGTTTGCTCTGGCTTCTCTTCGCTTGTTCCTGTTTGCGTTTGCGGAGCACAGTCATCTTTTTCATCCATGCACCCCTGACATACGATGCTCCAAAGCCAGGTTCAACTATCGCTTCTATGCCAAGAGGTTTGCGCTTCTTCTCCAGCTTCTTATGAGGCATTCCCTGTCTATTAGAAACCCTATGTCGAAGTGACTAATAACCTCTGTCTTGACCGTGGTTTCAATGTTGAGCCAGACGAGTTCTTGACCGATAAGAAAATATTCCTTTACACTCAATACGGATATTATGATCTGAACGAGTTGACGATGAGGGCAGGACTTTACAATGTTTGAAGAGAAAATGAAGGAAATAAGGCGTGAGCGCGAACGTTGGGAGCAGACAACGTTGCCAAACTGGTTAAAACAGAGTAAGGAGAGGAAAAGCGACTTTCGGAACCATTCAGGCATGCTGGTTAAACGCTTGTACACACCGGAGGACATTGAAATACTAGATTACTTGAGAGACCTGGGGTTCCCGGGAGAATACCCATTCACCCGTGGCGTACACGCAACAATGTACCGTGGCCGTTTATGGACGATGCGAATGTTCGCAGGGTTTGGTACAGCCGCGGACACGAACCAACGCTTCAAATACTTGCTAAAAGAAGGTGAATCAGGATTAAGCACAGCCTTCGATTACCCGACTATAATGGGCTACGATTCTGACCATCCAATGGCAAGGGGGGAGGTGGGCATATGCGGTGTGGCTATATCATCATTTCAAGACATGGAAATCCTTTTTGACGGCATACCGTTGGACCAAGTCACAACTTCAATGACGATAAATGGTCCTGCACCCATGCTGTTGGCTATGTACGTCTCAGTGGGCGATAAACAAGGCGTGCCCAGAGAAAAACTGGGTGGAACAACTCAGAACGATAATCTGAAGGAGTTCTTCGCTCAAAAACTGTGCATCTTTCCTCCGAAGCCTTCTGTGAAGCTCACGACAGACGTAATTGAGTACTGTGCTAAGCACTTGCCCAAATGGAATCCCATAAGCATAAGCGGCTATCACATAAGAGAGGCCGGTGCAAACGCGGTGCAAGAACTAGCGTTCACATTGTACGATGGAATAAGCTATGTTGAGTCCACTCTTGAAAGGGGGTTGAAAGTTGATGATTTTGCTCATCGGCTATCATTTTTCTTCGCTTCACACAACGACTTCTTCGAGGAAATAGCGAAGTTCAGAGCTGCCCGGCGCATATGGGCAAGAGTGATGAAGGAAAGATTCCATGCTAAGAACCCAAGGTCCATGTGGATGCGGATGCACGTCCAAACTTCAGGATGCACACTTACGTCGCAACAACCGCACAACAACATCGTACGCACGACCACTCAAGCCCTTGCAGCAGTCCTAGGTGGAACCCAGTCTCTGCACACGAACTCTTATGACGAAGCATTGTGCCTGCCAGGCGAAGAAGCTGTGAGAGTCGCCCTGCGAACCCAGCAAATAATAGCACACGAAAGTGGAGTAGTAAACACTGTTGATCCAATGGCAGGGTCCTACTATATGGAAGCCTTGACGAATGAGATGGAGGAAAAAGCAATGGAGTACATTCAGAAGATTGACGACATGGGCGGGGCAGTCGCGGCCATCGAGAAAGGGTTCTTCCAAAGAGAAATCGCAGACAGCGCCTACAAATATCAAAGAGAGATAGACGAGAAGAAGCGAACCATAGTGGGAGTCAACGACTACACCGTCGAGAAGTCCGAATGCCCAATAGAGCTCTTGCGCATTGATCCGAAAGTAGAAAAAGAACAACTTGCCAACCTGCAAAAACTCAAAAAGCAAAGAGACAGCAGAAAAGTCAAAGAACTGCTCGGAAAACTTCATTACTCAGCAGAAAAGAATGAGAATCTCATGCCAACAATGATCGAAGCGGTAAAAGCCTACACAACAGTGGGAGAGATCACAGACGTGCTCCGGCAGGTTTATGGAGAATACAAGGAGCTAATCGTAGTTTAGAAAGGGGAAGTACAAAATGCAAGACACAAGAAAAATCCGAGTCTTGATCGCAAAGCCAGGCTTAGACAGCCATGACAGAGGAGCCAAAGTGGTGGCTCGAGCCCTAAGAGACGCTGGAATGGAAGTAATCTACACGGGCCTGAGGCAGACCCCAGAGCAAATAGCTGAAACAGCACTTCAAGAAGACGTGGACGTCGTGGGATTAAGTATTCTTTCAGGAGCCCACAAAACACTTTTTCCAAGAATCATGAATCTTCTCAAACAGAAAGGGCTAACAGATGTTATGGTCTTCGCAGGCGGAATAATCCCGGAAGAAGACGCAGTGAAAATGAAGAAACTTGGGATAAAGGAGATCTTTGGCCCCGGAACCACAACGGAGGCAATAATTCGCTATGTTCTTGACAATGTGCCCGAAAGAGCCTAAACCTTAAGACGTGCTGGACCGTTGAACAGAACGGAAGAAATAATCAGTGGAGTGCTCGCTGGAGACCGCAGAAGCATAGCGAGAGCGATAACCATCATCGAGAATGAACCAGTAGATGCGCATAAGATAGTTGCTGCAATCTATCCTCGTACAGGAAAGGCTCACATAATAGGTTTCACGGGCCCCGGTGGAGCTGGAAAAAGCACATTGATCGAGAAGGTTGTGCGCGAGTATAGACGAAAAGGCAAAACAGTCGGCGTAGTGGCCGTGGATCCGACAAGCCCTTTCACGGGCGGAGCATTCTTAGGTGATAGAATCCGCATGCAAGAACTCAGCACAGACGAGGGCGTTTTTATACGCAGCATGGCTAACCGCAATTACCCTGGCGGATTGGCCAAGGCCACAAAAGATGCTGCTAAGATCCTGGATGCTGCAGGCAAAGACGTAGTTCTGGTTGAGACGGTAGGCGCAGGACAGTCCGAAGTGGAAATAATCAAAGTGGCACAGACAGTAGTACTGATCCACGCGCCAGGCCTAGGAGACGAAATACAAGCTATCAAAGCAGGATTGATGGAGATAGCTGACATCTTCGTCGTGAACAAAGCCGATAGGGAAAATGCGGACAAAACTGCAATGGACATTCAAGCGATACTGCAGTTGAATAACAAAGAAAAAGCATGGAGACCGCCCATTCTGAAAACGATTGCACTTTCAGGCGAAGGGGTTCCGCAGCTTGTGGAAAAACTGGAGGAGCACAAACGTTTCCTTGAAGGAGACACATTTCACAAAAGAGAACTATTGAAAGCAACAGCCGAATCGGAACTCGCCGAGGCAATAAAGGAAAGAACAGCAACCTCAATATTGAACGACTTGAAAAAAGAAGGGAAGTTTGACGAATTGCTCCAGAAGATCCTGAGAAAAGAAATTGACCCAACTTCAGCAGCTGAAAAACTTCTGAGCGAAAAGCTGAGGAAGCATTAGAAAATGCCAAAACTTGAGAGAGGACTTATCCAAGTTTATACTGGGAACGGAAAAGGAAAAACTTCAGCAGCTTTCGGACTTGCGCTTAGGGCGGTTGGCAGAGGACTAAAGGTCTACATAATCCAGTTCATCAAGGGCGGATTTGATTATGGCGAATTGTACATAGTAGACAAGCTCCCAAACCTCGCCCTCAAGGCTTTTGGCAGAGGAGAATTCATAACAGCGGAACCTCCGGAAAAAGAAGATGTCAGACTTGCAGAACAGGCACTCCAGTTAGCTAAGGAGATTGTTAGAAGCGGAGAATACGACATAATTGTTTTGGATGAGATTAACGTGGCTTTAAAGCTGAGACTGATCAGCATTGAGGAAGTTCTGGAGTTGATAAAGAGCAAGCCAAAACATGTTGAGCTTGTTTTGACTGGGCGTAACGCACCGGATCAAGTAATTGAAGCCGCGGACTTGGTTACCGAGATGAGAGAGATCAAGCATCCCTTCAGAGAAGGATAGGAATCACGCAGAGGGATCGAGTACTAGACTTTCCAAATTTGAAAACAGTATTGGCGAACGTCGGAAAAGCAGAGAAAGTGTGCTAAGTATTTGTTTTCGGTTCAGATCTTTTTCTGCGTCCTAATAGTAGTATTGCCGAGAGTATTGCTCCGACAGCTGCGACCAAAGCGGTTAGTATAATCGCGTATTGCGGAATTGTCCAGGCTTCTCGAGTCTGCTTAAGTGTGGATACGTCGGCTTCAATCTGACCAACCCCTAGAACCAATATATTCGCCACATTATCGTTCATGGAAGTAATCGTACCGTTCATGATTCCTACCGTTGTTTGAATGGTCGCTGTTGTCCCGTTTATGGCTTTGACATACAGGAAAATGTCGTCGAGAGTTGCGTTCATGGCGCTCAAGTTGACCTTTACGAGACCAAGGTCTGTCTGAACACTTGCTATACCGTCCTTGATGCCTACCACTTGCCCATTTATTGCTGTCAAGTTGAGTTCTA
>CAYGYP010000012.1:0-14735 GCA_964354115.1 uncultured Candidatus Bathyarchaeia archaeon
ATCCAGGATTGACTATCTCATTCCATCCTAGAGGAGGATAGACCAGTCTATCATATGTGATAGTTAATGTATTAATATTACTGTTCTGTATTACATTGGTACTAGCTATAGATAGTATAGACAAAGTAGATATTGAACTAGAACCAATAACTAGGTTTCCTGTATTAGTAACATTAGCAAAGTTTATTGTACTGTTCTGGAATAATACATTGTCTATTGTTCCAGCATTAAGGTCTATCTTGGCAATAGTAGCTGAGTTAACTAGAAAGGTAGTAATAGATCCTATAGTAAAATTAACTGAGTTTCCACTTATACCTCCTACATGGAAGTTGTTTATACTTCCTATACTCATGTTGATAGAAGTTCCAGATATTGTTCCAGCTAGGAAGCTACCTATAGTACCAGCATCTATATTGAAATTAACTATCTGGTTGCCAGATACATAATGTGATCTCTCTCTGAATCCCATATATACAGCTTTAATTTCATCTTCTGATAATGCTCGATTATAAATTTTAACTTCATCTATACTACCTTTGAAGTAATTTCCAGTAACATATCCAATCTTTAAAGTGAAGGTACCTGAACCAATATTGCCAGTTATAGTTTCTCCTAGATATTGTATTCCATCATAGTAACCAATTACTCTAGTTCCATCATAGACCATCGCTACATGATGCCATTCATTGATGGGTAATACTGGGAAATTAACAGGATCATAAGTATAGACATCATATATTGTTCCTCCAATATAAACTCCTAAGTCTTGTGCTCCTCCTGAATTTATCCACCAGAAGTACTGGTTATCTTTTTGAATAACCCTAGGCCAGTCCACCAATGTTCCTCTCTTGACCCATGCCATCATACTTATCCTAGTAACATTGAGATTACTAGCATTAGGTACCTCTACATAGTCATTTATACCATTGAAATAAACTCCTTTACCAAACTTTCCTTCTACATAAGTTGGTAATCCTCCATAGGCTGATCCATTGTTATCATTAGAACTATAGTCCTTAATATCATCATCAAAAGGCATATCAAGGACCAGACCATAATCAGAAGTTGGAAGTACAAAATCTAGTTTATTAAGATTAATAGCTAAGTTTTCTATATTGTCTGATCCTATTTGGAATGGACCAGAAACATCTCCAATCGATAACACACCTATTGTTCCACTAGTAATGTTTATTGAGTTTCCAGAGATAGTACCAACCAACATATTAGTTATTGTTCCAATATTAAATTGGATACTATTCCCAGATATAGTTCCAGCTAGGAAGTTAGTAATTGTACCAACATCATAAGTAATACTAGTTCCATATATATTCACTATAGTTCCAGCACCAGCAGTTACTGTACCATTAACAGTAACATTCAATGCCACTAGATTGTTTACATTACTTATTGTACTGATACTAGCAGAGATAACATTCAAGTTCTGTACTCCAGTAATTGTACCAATATTGGCATTGAGAGCATTTAGATTAGATAATGTACTATTAATAACTCCTATTGAAGCATTAGCAACATTTAGGTTCTGTACTCCAGATATAGTTCCAATGTTTGCTGTAATAGCATTGAAACTAGTTATAGTATTTGTTATAGAATCAATAGAAGCATTAGTAGCAAATAGGTTAGTAACAGTTAGAGTACCAATACCTCCAATAGAACTAGCCCATAGATTAGTAATTGTAGCAGTACCTATACTCCCTAGAGTACCAGCTGATAGAATTCCTACACTAAGAGAACCTACTCCAGATATAGTATTAGCAACTAGGATCCCTATAGTGGCTGTACCTATACTTCCTAGGTTATTAGCATTTAATATTCCACATGTTATTACTTCTACACTATTCAATGTAGTTATGTTAGCAACAGTAGCATTAAGTACTCCTAGACTACCAATAGTTCCTATATTTGCTATAGAAACAGTTAATGAACCAATATTAGCAACTGGAATAGTATACTTGTTTATTGTACCAAAGTTAATAGTTCCATTATCATATGACCAACCTTCATCACCAGGAACAAAAGGATAGTCATACTGACCACTTGTTTCATTATATGATAATGGTCTAGGCAACATAGGAGTAACCAGTTTCAACTGGGAGATCTTATCAACATTCCTAACAGCATCATTCAATGCTCTAGTAAATGCTATACTAGGATCCTTACTGAATCCTAGTCTCCTACTTGCTATCTCCTGAGTGACTGGAACAGCATCTATTTCACATATAAATTCCTGTCCAGCTATTACTGGTTGGTCAGATACTTGGATATGGATATCGACCATCCTATAGTAGACATTGTTTATATTATCACTTGGACTGTTAACTAGAATCTTATAGCCAGGTATCCACTTGTTCACTCCACCTATTATTCCAGCACTACCTAGAGCAGTAATCTTCAATCCCCTAATAGGATCCTTATATTTTGCTAGGTTACTATCTGCTATATCCTGGAGTTCTATCTGTGTACTTACATTTTTAGCATTAATGAATATATCTCTAAGTTTATACAATCCCTGGCTAATAGTATCTGAAGCATATGCTACCATAGGAATACCAGGTAATATAAGACCATCTAGATAGAATATATTTCCAGTAAGAGGTTTAAAGTCTATTCTCTTGACTTCCCAGTTAAAGGTCCAGGCACCTTCTGGACTATATCTATTCCACTGGTCATATGTATTTATAACAATACCAGCCCAATCCTTAGTATCTACTGGTGTTCCAAGACCAAATGGTAGAGCTACCTGATCCCATAATTCCCAGTTACCTCCTCTACCAGTAATATTACCAGATATGAACTTAAGAACATGGTCCTCTGTATCTGTAATATATATTGTAATAATCTTATCATAACCTGGATTTGATTCTCCTCTAAACCAGAATGATACCTGTTTATCATAATACTGGTCATATGGCAAATAAGTATAATTGTTTAATGTACCTGAGAAGTCCAGTGATAAAGTTATAGCTGATACTGTTCCTCTAGTAACCTTGATACTCAATCCACCCTTCTGAGCAATATTGCTATCACTTAATGAACCTCCAGTATTACATAAAAATATTGAAGCATTACCTTCAGTCCAACCATCATCAACTTCTGGACCATAGGTAGTAATATAATTCCCTAGTTCAGTAGCATCAAACTCTACTGGTTCAAGTTTTAATATATTACTTCCAGTCTGTAATACAATACCAGAGTTTATTGTACCAACTGGAAATATCTGTAGGTCCCTGTTTAGATCTACATATCCATCAAAGTTTACCTGTTCGATTATCTTCCTTACACTTTCGATTAGATGTTCTCCACCAGCATCATCATATGTAATGATTGGAATAGTTACTCCATTGTATACATGGTTAGTAGATGGACTGAATCCTATGTCACTAGGAGCATTCATCAACATACTATCAATGATATCATCAGCATACTTGTTCACATATGGATAGATGTCTTCAGTATATGTTGATGTTGTATCCTTTATACCTGGACTATCACTATTGATAGCCTTATTGACCATCTTGTTCATTAGATCCTGACCATGATCTCTACCAGACAGATCCAACTTCTGTTCATAGATATCCCTATCAGAAGTAGATATTGGAATACATGAGTCTAGATAGCCATACATAAAGTCAATACCATCGATCTGGACCTGTACAGTATCTTCTGCACTAAATGATCCATCATACATTCCAGTATTGTTCCTAAGTGAACAATTGAATCTACCTATTCCTTCAGTAGCTTTTCTATAGATATTCAATTCATTGATTAGATTAGGATCTAGATTATATTGAATTGTTCCATGAAGGACCTGAACTGATATACTGGTCATATTATTTATCTCCTAAGGCATAATTGATCTTAATGCCTCTCTCTCATCTCTCTTCATCTGGATAGAAACTTTATCATATATCTCATTCCTAAGACCTTGCATTTCCTTCTCTAATGCTTTCTGTCTTTCTATCTTCTGTATCTCTTCATATCTATCAATAGCTATAGTTACTACCTGGAGTATCAATGATGTTAGGAACATTATCTGTCCTATAGAAAACTTAGAAGTTATCTTAGATAGAAGTCCCTTAGTCTCTTCAGTCTTCCTAGTAAGTTCCTCAACCATCTCCTCAGATATCTTAGTCTTTTTAACTACTCCTTCAATTATCTCTGTCTTGAATGCTGGTGTCCTAGTAAGTTCCATTGTCATCTCCTTTATTCCCTCTGGAGTCATTTTCTCTCCTAGAAACTTACTGGTTGACACAGCTGGAGTAATAGTAAATCCTAGTGCTTCTGTACCCTTTGTTCCATAGAATGCAAATCTTAGTGTTGATAGAAGTCTCTCTGCCTTGAATATCCATCTTCTAATAACTCTGATCTCTCCCCATACTAGTTTAATCTGTTTGAGAGTATCCTTTATCTCACTATTACTAACATTTGCTCTATCTTCAAGGACCTTAATCTTATCTTCTATACTTGACATTATTTACTCCTCCATGTAGTATCCCAGTTTGTATTACTAGGTTGTTCATTTGTAATAGAGAGTATACTCTTCAATGCTAGGTATTCATGTAGTATCTGGTTGAAGTACTCTAAATGAATAGCATACTGTTTCCTAAGTTTCTTATTTCTAGATTTACATACAATACTAGTTAATTCATCTAAGTTTCTGATCAATGACATCTTATTCCTCCTATGGAGCTACTGTACTGCAAGAATATGCTTTGAATCTGTAAGTGAATATTGCACCTTCATTGTCTCTATAGACCTCTGCTGGACCTAATGGAATTGCTGTAGTGAAACTTGTTGCTATTGTACTTCCTGTACTTGTAAGTACCCAAGCAACCATGTAAGGTATAACAGTATTCTTACTAGTTGGACTTATATATGAAGCAAAAGCAGCATTTTCCTCTGATAAACATTGTACTTCACCTTCAATCCATCTATGTAGTTGATACCAAGCAACTGGGAGTAAACTGTTCATTACTGTTTGTGGAGTAATAGCATCTTCTGGCATTCTCTTCCAGGATATCTCTTTTATACTTGTTATAGTTGCACAGCTAGCACTAGAAGCTCCTATCCTGAGTGTAACATCACCTAATATATTTCCCATATTCTATGCACCTCCTTCTTAAGGAATTACCTCATAGTCTGTTGTTGTTAGTGTACTTGCTCTAATAAATACCATTGTACTCTGTAGATAGTGATTTGTAATATATTGTTCTAGCATTATAGATCCAGTTGTACTCCATTCTTCATCTACATCATGTGGCATTATCTCTTTTCTATATAGACCACATGCTATGTATGCAGCTATATCCATTAGAACAGTAGAAGGACTTGATAATGGTAGTGTAGCTTCATATGGATATAGTTTTAGGTCAATATACCTAGATGATCTTGTTAGAGCATTAGTAAGGTCAGTATCATGTGCAGTATCTATAGTATTTATTAATAGAATCTCTTTCATAGTTGATATAGTTCCATACATTCTATTTACTCTCCTTTACTCCTATTGTAATACTCTTCAATATAAATCCTCCTAAACCAGCTACAACAGCTATTACTATACCAAGTATAGTTCCATCTGGTCCCTTCATTAATAGGTTTGTAGCTTCTAGTACAGTTAGACATACAATAGCAGTTATGGCAACTCCTGTTTTATCTTGCATATTATATTCACTCCTCATCATCCATTACCTCTAGTAGTAGATATTTAAGTATTAGGTCCTTGATGTTATTATATTTATTCTTCTTTAGTCTAAGTTTCCTAGATGTTCTCTTAATTAATTCTTCTATCTTAAACCATAATCCAGACATCCAGAAGGACTTCATAGATATTGACATTAGTGCCCCACTCCTAGTAATGCTCTTCTATGTCTAACTATCTTTACTTCTACTCCCCATCCAGACAACCAGAAGTCCTTTATACTTACAGGCATTATTTACCAACTCCTAGAAGTAATCTCCTATGTTTTATAGTTGGACCTGCTCCTGTAGTTGTATAATCAATAACAACATAGACCTGGCTACATCTACATTCAGCATTCTCAGGATCATTAATGTCAAGACCAACACCTATCTGTAAAGCATTCACTTCATCAAGAGTCCAATCAACTGTAGTTACAGGATTTTTAGTCCATGTTTGACTCAGGTTTACCCATGAAGTTGTCATAGTAACTATTGAACCATTAACTGAAGTTGTGCCTGTTCTAAGTCTTGGTCTTCCACTTCCAGCAACTTGACCCAGATAAACAGTCTTTTTAGCTCTCCAGTATATAGTTACACTATTAATAGTTGGAGTACCCTGTATACCTGAGGTTGGAATATCATAGAGATCATTTTCCCATGTATTACCTATTTGAGTAGCAACATAATCAGTATCATTCGCTGGAGTTTCCTCTACAACACTCCAGTTTGCTTCACCATAAGGGTTTTGTCCTAGGTTTGCTTCATATCCAGTTCCACTTGGATATAGAGTAACTGTTGTCATGTAGCATCATCATCCCAGTAACTTAGATATCCACCTATTGTTCCACCTAGACATGTTAGGTTTAATGTTGCTCCAGCTGCTGAAGTAAGTAAGTATGCTGGAGGATTAATAACTTGAGCATATCCCCATCCTATTGTATCAGCTATTAGAGTACCAGAAACTAGGGTACTATTACTTGACCAGAATATTGTAGAAGGAGCATTAGCAACTATTAATATATTGTAAACTTTGATCATTTTACTGGCCACAGCTCCTACAACTGCTACTGTACTATTTCCTACATTGATAGATGTACAATGGATTCCTATACCTGGTTGAATGTTAATAGATACAGTATTCCCTATAGTAGCTGAAGTAACATAAATTGCTTGATTAGTAGCTAATGTAGTTGGTCCCTGTTCTCTAACTAGAACTGTATTTCCTATTGTTCCAGAAGTCATGTTTATCCATTGGTTTGCTGCTAGAGTTGCTGAAGATATAACTATTGCTGGTAGAGTAGCTGAAGATATAATTAGTGTTCCTACTGGATTACTTACTTCAACAGTTCCATATAGATTAGAAACAGAAACAGTACCAGTATAATTAGATACATTAACTGTACCATATGAATTACTAACTGAAATAGTATTGACTGGATTAGAAATCTCTATTGTATTCACTGGATTTGATATTTCTACAGTACCAAGACTAATAGTATTAGTGAATGTTACTGTACCATTCTCAGATAATGGATTAATGACAGTACCATTTGAATCTGCTATAACCATAACTTCATGTTGTACAGTATTTGCTCCTATTGTCATTTCTATTGATCTAAGTTTCTTTCCTGTACTATCAGGAGGTAATTGAATATATTCTTCACTCATATTACTTCACCTTCTCTAACAGTTTATTCATAATTTCTAATTTCTTAATTTCTAGTTTAGGATCTTTATTACTTTTTACTTCTACTTCTATCTTACTAGGTTCATTTTTTATTAGTAATGGTTCAGTCTTAACTATTGATTCTGTCTTAATATTTATTGGATCTATCTTGATAGTAGCTTCTGATCTTATAGGTTCATGATTTATATTAATGTTAAGATCTACTTCCTGTTTACTAGGTTTACTCTCAGTTAGAGATTCTATAATCTTAGGTACCTCTGGAATCTTAGGTTCTTTTTCCTTTGGTAGATCTCCTTCTAGTCTCCATTTCATATATTCTCTTAGTATTGTTCTTGCTTCATCTTTAGTTACTATTCCTTTATCTACTGCTGTAAATACATCTCCAGTAATATATTCAATCTCTACAGATCCAAAATGTAGCTTAACATTTGCCTTAATAGGATCAAATCCTAGTTCCTTTAGGACCTTATCCCATAATGATTCTATCTCTCTCTTGATTATCCTTCTAAATGCTGATACCTTAAACTTGTATGCTTCAGCTACAGCCTCAGCAGTTGCTTTAGTTGTAAACTGTGTATCTGGAGTTATTCCTCCACCAGTAGCCATATAGAACTCCTTGTCTATCTGTTCAATCCACTTATCATATGACTGTGTTCTTTGTGGTACTTCAAGACCTACCTTGACATCTGTATTTGATACTATCCTATTACCAGTATCAGACATAGCAGCAATATCAGTACCTATTTCTGTTATCTTATCATCTGAAAGACCTGGTAATCCTATGTAAACATTACCAAAGGAGAACTTCTCAAATCCAGTCTTCATACTTGCTCTTACACTCTTTCTAATATCATATAGACTAGGAGTATCAGCATCTGGTACTGCAACTAGACCACTGCATATTCCATATCCAAATGGAGCTGAACCAGTTATATTTATTCTAAAATGTTTAAATGTACCTGATTTTAATACTTTAGAACCATAGGTTGCTGTAGTTACTAGATCATATATATCTCTTATTGGAATGTCTTTAGTCTTTGATATAGCTTTGAATATTGATTCTATTGGAACATTGACCAGTCCACTAGTATCACTTATCATCCATACACTGTTACCAAATGCATCTAGTTCAACAGCTATCTGGAGCATCTTAGTGTCAATATCATTCTTCCTGTTCCACTCATCTACTGATTCCTTAGCATTATGGTCTCCTCCATTTCCATCTGGTAATCTTAGAGTATACTTCTCATTCATAGTAGTAAAGATTCCAGTACTGATTACTTGTTCAGCAAATCCCTGTATCTTTTCCTTAACAACTGGATCATTATTAAAGAGATCAACCTGGTCATTAAATGATTCTTCTGGATGTGTTTCTATTTGTTTTACTCTTCCGATCACTGCTTCTCCTTTAACAATAGGTACTTCCTCTGGAGTACCAAAGATAGTCTCTCTTAGATTCTGTAATCTACTTCTTTTCTTCATCTTTCAATTCCTCTTTCTTCTTCCATAATATCTTAGCAATATCTTCTCTATATCTCCTAGCAGAAGGAGTCCATTTACTATATGACCATCCACCAGGTGTAACCTTCTCCACTTCTTTAATTATCTCTAAGTTTCCTTCCTTTTTAGATTCTCTAATCCTAGATTCCTGGTTCTTCTTTATATCATCATTAGCCTTTACTATATTATTCATTGATTCCTCTAGTTCCTTTATCCTCTTATCTTTAGGATCTTCAACTGGTATAGTTGATTCTACTAATTCCTTCTTCCAAACCATTGTCTTTAGAGATTCAATTATCTCTTCCTTAGACTTACCAGACTCAGTCTGGGCCTTGATATATCCACAATAAGCTTCTGGATCATCTATACTTGATTGACCACTAGCCCATGTTATACATTCATCCCAGTTAGCAAACTGACCCATAGGTTCTCCAAGATGTAGTTCTATCTCTGTAATGTATTTACCTTCAGTCTCAAGTAGTTCTATTTCACAATTAGGATCTCCTGGATTATTACTTTGAGAGACTAGATCTATCCTATCTAAATATAGATTTTTGTAGACAATCCCTTCACTAGTCTTCTCAGCATCTTTAGGTATAACATCCCAGGATACATACTTATACTTTCCTTCTTTAATATCTTTAACTAAGTTTTCTGGTAGTTGTAATAGACCTTCCATACCTTGTATTGATTCATTATAACCAGCAACCAGCATCCCAGCATTAGGAATTGGATCTCCTTTATGATCAATACCTATTCCAACAGTTCTTCCTTTTACAGAAGATACTACTTTCTGTATTTGTTCTGGTGTCCATACTCTCCTTGGATCTCCAGTCTTAGGTATATCTTCATTATGAACAGTAATACCAGCAGTCTTGAAGACAGCTTTAACAGTATTGTTCTTTACCCAATCAAAGGCCATCTCCATTAATCTATCTTGTTCCATTATTTATAATCTCCTTAGTCTAGGACTATATAATACTTATATATAAGTATTATAATCATAGTATTGCTATATGCATAAGTCCTACTAGATACTAGTAGGTATAGTATAATATAATAAAGGTGAATAAACATGAAACAGAATATTAATCTTAAGAGCAAGAATATAGAGAGAGCTATCAAAGATCATCTTACTGAGACTGCTGCTACTAGTACAGATACTAGTCCACAGAATGTTGTTACTGATGTTATGCAAGGAGCTATTCCTTATCTTACTAGAGAAATAGCTACATTCTATCCTGTTGGTAAGGGAGACCTTAATGTTATAGTTCCAATACTAGGTAAAGGTGTTGCTTCTACATTGACTACTGGAGATTATGGTGCTACTGGTGCTGGTATAATTACATTCAAGACTATTACAACTGATCATGATGCTGGTATTAATCTTCAATGGAATAGAGACTTTGCTGAGAGAGCTGCTTGGGATGTAATGAGTCCATTCTTGAAGGAAGGAGCTAGGGCTGTAGAAGATACTATTATGACTGATATGATTGGTACTATAACTGCTATCCAGGCAAATGGTAATACATTTGCTATTGCTGGTACACTAACCTGGGCTAATATTACTACTGGATTTATGAAACTAGCTGAAGATGACTTCCACTGTGATAAGGTTATCATGAGTCCTACTCTATATGGAGAATTACTACAACTACAACAGTTTGTTGATGCTAGCTATATGGGATCAGATTCTAATATAAGAACTGGTGTGATTAAGACTCAACTAGGTGCAGACTTCATTTGTACATCTAAGATGCCTTCTACAATAGTGTTCTTCATAGATAGTACTAAGTTGCTAGGTGTAGGAATGAAGAGAGATGCTTTAGTTGAAGAGTATGAATATCCAGATACTAACAAATATGGTCTAGTGGTTTCTACTGCTTATGGTATTCAATCTCTTAATACTCTTGCAGTTTCCAAGGGTGGAAGATAGGAGAGTTATTATATTGTCTTCTATTCCATCATCTCCTTTTTTATATGTTAAAGTTTCTGCTCTAGCTTATGCTAGTGTTTGTTCAAGATCATCTAGGATTAGAAATGAATCTAGGTTTACTAGATATGGAAACTTGGATAATTCTCCTAAGAAGATAGGTATAGAGATGCATGATACTTATTCTTCTTATTATAAATCCTTTGATAGAAGATATCTTAGGTACCAGTTGATAGATAGATATGGTAATGTTATAGAGAGGATTACTAGGAATATTGTTGTTAGAGGTAAGTTTGATGATCTTAGAGTATTGATTAAGTTTCCTAGTTTAGATAAGGTAGTTTCTATAATAGAAGTCAAAACAACTTCCAGAAAAGATCTTTACTGGTATGAGAAGGAAGCATCCAAGTTCCAGTTACAGATCTATATATGGATATTAAAACCATTAATAGAAAGACTTGGTTACAAACTACACTCTAGACATTATGTTGAGATATATTCCCAGTCTAATAAAAGACTTATAGAAAGAATACCAGTCTATGAAGAACCAGATATGGATAGGATTATCTGTAATATTATAGATTCCTGGTATGGATTGGAGAGATCTAGGTATCCACCAGTAGATGTATGTAAGAAATGCCCAGTAAAGGAGAAGTGTCCTAGATGGATATCATAGAATACTTTACATTCTTAACTGGACTTATTCCAACTGAGGATCAGAAGAAACTACTTCTTGATCTAATTAAATTAGATATAAAGAGGATATTAATTGCTGCTGGTAGACAGACTGGTAAGACTACAACATGTGCTGTAGTAATATTCTGGTTAGCATTTGAACTTGATGAAGAGATTAAGATCCTAATAGTAGCTCAAGGTACAACTGCTGACCCTCCAATCTATACAAAGATCAAAGAGATATTCAGAAGGAATAGAGATTATTTCATTAATAGAGTTATTATAGTTAATAAGTATGAGGATCTTCCTAAATATGGGTTTGAGACTAGAAGAGGTAGTTATGTTCATTATAGGAATGCTACTGAAGGACAGGTAAGAGGAGTATCTGCTGATTTTGTATTTATTGATGAAGCTGGTATAATAAAGGATGATGTAACATTGTCTGCTTATGATTGTAAGTCTGGTAAATGGAGTAAGTTCATTTGTTTGTCTACTCCACCAGAGAAGGCTAATCTATTTACTAAATGGTTCTATGAAGCTAAAGAACTTGGATTTAGTGTACATCACTGGAGTGAGATAGGTTTATCTTGGCATAGTCAAGATGATCTAAAGTTCAAGAAGAGCCAGTATAGTTGGCAGAGATATAAAAGAGAGGTACTTGGTGAATTCCTTAATAAAAGTGAAATGTCATTCTTTAATAGGAAACATTTGAATGAATGTTGGAAGGAAAGTACAATAAGTCTTGAAGGTGGTCCTAATAGTTATATATGGATAGGTCTTGACTGGGGATTCTCACCTTGTAAGAGTGTAGTAACTATAATAGAGAAATTGTATAGTAGAAGAAGAGTATTGCTACAGAAGACCTGGTATAGGAAACCTATAGAAGACTATGCCTCTGAACTAGTTGATATTCTATCTAAGTTTCCTAGTGCTATTGTTAAAGCTGATAGTAAACCAGTGGAGTATAAGGAATATATGGATAGGAACTATCCTAAA
Organism: uncultured Candidatus Bathyarchaeia archaeon; assembly: GCA_964354115.1. GTDB lineage: Archaea > Thermoproteota > Bathyarchaeia > Bathyarchaeales > Bathycorpusculaceae > DASPTR01. The sequence continues at coordinate 12,489 of CAYGYP010000012.1, forward strand.
CTTAAGATACACTATCTAGATGGTGTTCAACATAAAGACCAGGAACTTGAACAACTACAGAGACATATTGTACAACATTCTCTAGAATTGAGTGATATGGATATATTCAAACAACTCTGTATCTATAAGAAAGGTATGAGGACTGGAGACCTGGTTGATTCTCTTGCCCTAGCTTGTTATGAACCTAATATCCCATTGAAGAATAAACCAGTTGGTACAGTTATATTTTCTAATAAAAAGAATCCTAGATGATCCTGGTATATATAATATAAACAGACTCCTAGCATAGATATTATATTAATACTGTTACTCTATATGACCATTGATATTCCAGTATTCCTGTATATGGGTTGTATTAGGTAAATGGGGCATTCAGACCCAGAGAAGTTCTCCTATAGGGCATAGATTGAGCTTTGATCATATAGGAATACTCCATTAACTATAGGATCATCCTAGGTGATCACATAGCTTAATGTACCCTATGCCCATATGCCCTAGGACATATCACTATTATATATTATATATTATTAATTAAATATTTATCTGATACAAACAAGACTGGTTGTTAGGTCCTATACCAGGTTTCTTGACTGTAAAGAAAGAATGGAGGATAGAGACCTAGTGATATATGTCTACTTCTTCATCTTCCTTAGTTCTTTATCTACTTCATATTCTATTATGAACTCTAGGAACTTAACAAACATATATATCCAGAAGGTAGTACATGTAAGCCATATTAACCAATTCATATTAATCACCACCTAGAGTTAATTGTATATAGTCTACTCCAGCATTTACAACCTGGATCTTAAACCTAATAGGAGTTTTTAACCTGGTGTGACCAGCCCCTTCACAGAGAGTACCAAATACTACAAAGTTTCCCTCATCATATTCCTTATAGCCTATAGAATGAGAAGTACAATCTTTATTGTTACATGTACTCCTCCATCCTTCTTTAGTATTCATAACCACATAAGTTGGTAGATTATTCTTGAACCAGATATTGAATGATAGAATATTACTATCTCCATTCTTCAACCAGACATTCCTACTTCTAAGAGATTGAACCCATTGATTACTTATCTTCACATGCCCTAGGCTATATTCAGATCCTCCTATCTCTACTCTAACACTGGAATTCATAAAGACTGGAGTACCAAAGGAATCATCTTTACTGTCTGTTCCTTCCCACATTACTTATCACCTTCCTTTAGAAACCATACCTTACTATTGTGGATCTTCTTTGGAGTATAATCTATTAGACCCATCCTCTTAAGTCTAATTAGAACAGCTACAACTCTCTTCCTAGAGAAATAGTAATCATGCCAGTTGATATGCATCCCTACACCTTCATAGATGGTCTGACTTATAGAATTGGGATTGTCCCTAAGGAACTCTAGGACTATCTTCTCTAGGTATACATTCCTTCTAACCTTATATTCCTTCATTTTATCTCCCACCAGTACTCTTCAGCCTTTGATCCTTCTTCCTTCCTAATCCTTACCTGGGTACTACAACCAGAACATGATAGGTAATAGTATTCACTATCTTCATAGATTACATCCATCTCTATATTACAATACTCACATACTATATTCATATTTGATCACCAATCTAGGACATGCCCTAGGTCAAGTATATAAGTTTATATGTTAGAACTATATCTCCCTATACTGGGTATCAATATGACTAGATCTAATTTAAAGATACCCATCTAGGATTGATACCTATAGGGCCTAAGAGCCATACCTCCATTCAGGAAGGGAAGATAGAACAGGACTCTAGCTCTCTGGAAACTATCTCACCAGAGTCTGGAGCTATCAAATATACTCCTAATCTATTGAGAGAGTTTCATAAAGGTTGTACTCTCTCATACTCTCTCCTAGTGTAGTGGGTCTGGTCCTATAAAGAAATGTTCCAAGTTTTCCCTAGGTGATCTATATCTCTATACTTAAATAATAGAAAGTAATCCTAGATGATCTGCAGATGCAGTTGAATACTCCAAGAGAATTCTTCATTATTAGATCACCTAACTGCATCTGCTCCATATCCAATTAACAGTTCTATGTTAAACTCAATATGGTCACTTTATAGAATTATATCGAAGTATGACACTAAAAGGAGTTCAGATCAGAGTTCTTTTAACCATAAAAAGCGAAGTATTCCTGGAAGTAGATATCAAAGGAACTCAAATGGAGATTTTCGAGGGTTTTTATATGAGGCCCCAGTGAAGTATGGAGTGAAATT
>CAYGYP010000013.1:0-14503 GCA_964354115.1 uncultured Candidatus Bathyarchaeia archaeon
TCGTAGGTTCGCCCAGGCGCGTTCACGAAGGCGAACTTGTTCTCGTTGTGCAATCCCAGAGCATTCAGTCCGGCAATCGACATAGGGTCGGCCAGAATGATGCGATCCGTCACCATCCGCTTGTGCGGGACGGTGGCAGAATAGGACTGCATGATCGCTTGACCACCAGCCATTGTAATCTCCTAGCCGCTGGGCCAAGGGTTACTTGCGGACGTAATCCAGCTTCTCTCTGCGCGGGTCCCGCTGTTCTGCGGGTTGCCCTTCGAGGTTGATGCTATCCACGTCCACGCCGAGGGCGCGGTACCTGGATTTGATTTCCCGCCCGAAAGGAGCCCCTCTGCCCCTTGCGGCATTCATCTCTTCTATGTATTTGCGTTCAGCGTCGGGCGGGGCGGCTGTTCGGCCACCCTCCACGATCACTGCTCCGGGAGCCGGCGCTTCCTGCTTGGCCTTCTTCCATGCGGCCTTGCGGGCGTCCCTGAAGGGATCGTCCCAGTTGGTGTAGCGTTTGCCACCCCAAATCTGTTTCAACTCCTCATCGGACAGTTCGATGCCGGACTCGTCTTTTAGTTCGTTCAAGAACTGAGCCGTCCGCTTCTCGCCGTCCTCGCCCTTGGTCCTGACTGGAACCTCGGGTTCTGAACTTGGGCGATTCATCTCCCTTTGGGCAACCTGGTCGAGGGCCATTTCCCTGGCGGCCTTCTTGGGGTCTCCCCCTGCGGCCTTCAGATATTCAGCCATTGTCTCGAACTGGTAACTTGTCTTGTCGAAGACGCTTTGTGCCTTTCGGCGGGCAGCCTCCTCGAACTTGGGGAGAATCCTCTCCAGTGTTCTTTCTACGAGAGCGTCCTCATCGACCTGCTGGCCCGAAGGTGGCGCTGCGGCGGAAACTTCTGAAACCTCAGGGATTGTCTGTCCCTCTAGTTCCTCTGTTCCCCCGAGGTCCTCCGACTGCTTGGTCTGCTCGGGCATTGTCTAAAACCTCCTAGTTACATAAGTGTCGAATATCTGTTCTAGCCTACACCCAAAACCCAATTATGTCAACCCCCCTCCTGGGGCACAGCCTGCGCCATCAACTGCATCAACATGGCGTCGCTTACGCCCATCTGTGCAGCCACATCCGAAATCCTGTAGGTGGCCGATGGAGGCAGTGGCTCTCCGTCCAACACATAGTCTGCCACTAGGTTCGATAGACTTACTCCAAGTAACTGCTGTATCTGAGGCCATGACAGCATCGGCGCGGTTGGCGGTGCCACCGCTTCGGCGGCGGCCTCTGGCTCGACGCCGCCAAGATAGCGGGCAATCTCATCTGCCGCCGCGTCTTGAACGGCAGACGATTGCCGCTCTTCGGTTGGGGCCACGCCCTCTCGGTAGACCTCTGGCCTGCCCTCTGGGATAGCAGCCATAGTGGCGGCAACAGCAGCATCAATCTGCTTGTTGGCCTGGGTCTGCATCTTCTTGTAGGCAGCCAATTCGGGGTGGTCGTTCCAGTAGTTCTTGCCAGCCGTGCCGTTGACCTTGTTTATCGCAGTGTGGATGTCTAGTTTGTCGAAGACGTCGGGGCCAAACTGTATTCGGGCCGGCGCGAATAGGTACTGTTCCGTGTAGTACCGCTCAATTGCCGACTCGCTAGCGTAGTAAGCCGCCATGGTCGGGTCAGACATGATCTGGAGTTGCTTCCAGTCCATGGCCTGAGAAACGTCTTGATTGGCGTTTGCGTATGTTCTTGCGTCTGCCGAATCTAGCGCCTTCTTGGCATAGTAGATGTCAACCCTGTCCCAGACGCCGATACCGAATATCTGTTCTCCGTAGGTCTCCATCTGGCGGTATCTATTGCGCGCCTCGTTCCACGCTCCCCGCGTCGCGCCGGCTGGCAACTCCAAAAGCGAGGCCAACTCCACAATGCCGCCCATGAACTTGTTTCGGTCGGCCTCTGTCATAGACGCCAAGTCCCCTTTGCTGTCGTAGAAGTCGTCTGCCGCATCTGGATTCATCCCGGCGCGGTCATACAATTCCCTGGAGCCTCCGGGTGGGATTCTGGAAAGGACATTCCACGCAAATGCCTCATCTCGGTCAAGTCCAGACCGCTTTGAGATCAGAATTGCATCCATGAAGGGGTAGTGTTCACGCAGGGCATCCCACTTCCGCCTATACTCATCGTCGGTCATGTTCTCCTTGCTGTTGATGAGTATGTTGATGTCTGAATACATCCTGTCGATTTCGATGTCGGTCTTGGTTCTGGGTTTTACTCCAGCCCCAACAAAGAATGGGGCGACAATAGACCAGACATTGGGTGCCCTTGTGTGGATGGCGATTGCCTTGGCCTCGTCCCACAGAGGTCCCTTGCCGGTCCTAGCGGCATCGTTCACCGTTGCCCAACCATACGTATCGGCCAGAGTCGTCAGTGCCCTGCCGATACGGGCCTCTTCGTAGGGATCGCCGAAGTAGCCCACAAGTGGGTCAAGATCAACGCCCATGCCCTTGTTCCACCCGGCAAGCGCCGTCAAGTCTCGAATGGTCCGAGTGACAGGTGTAAGTCTTCCTGCCCATCTTCCGGCCGTGTCCTCCATGCCCTTCTGGTGGTAGTACAAAGCAATGGCAATGCTAAATGGCGTCCACATACTTGGGCCGAACTTGTTGATGCTGTCAACGGTTCTGGTGAAGTTGTCCACCCGCTTCTTTGGATCGGTAAAGTCAACGCCCGTCAAGCCGTTCATGGGGTTCAGTAAAGCCTCAAGGTTGAACCAAACAGGCTCCTCGGAATTCAGGCCAAGCAACTCATTTGAGTTTAGGCTGTGCTTCCACCAATCCGGCAGTCCGGCATGCCTGATTTCAAGGCTCTGTCTATAGCGCCCGTATTCGGCAATGATCCATGGGTTCTTGAGAACTCGCTGCATCCACTTGGCATACGTGCGGCTGTACCAGAACTGGTATGGGTAAATCAGTTGGGCCACAAGGTCTAGCCCATACCGCTTTCCGTAGTTATGCAACGCAAAGTCTCTGAAGTCCGTCGCCACCCCCAGAGCCTCGGCCCTTGCGGTTGTGGCCCGTGTCCTTGCCCTGCTTGCCCAAGCGTCAATTGCCGCGTCCTGCACTGGGGTAAGCCGCCTGGCGGTATTGAATTCCTCCCAGTTGTTCCGAACCAATGCCTTCAGGTCCCGGACGCCTTCCTCTGCCGCCAACTGGGTCTCGTGCATGACCCTTGCCGGGGACGGAGTAATGCCATCTGCCTGGGCAACAATCGCCTCGACATTGGTGCCGGCTTTGTATTCCTTAGCGATGTCATCAAACAAGGGTGCAAAGTCCGTGTCTGGGGATTCGTACAACGCCCGCCAGAACTCGTATGCTCGCTTTTGGTCGGCTGGTGCCATAGCCGCAATAGTCGGTCTGATAGTGGACTTGCCCTGACGGAAAGCCTTGCGGTCGAGGTTATACGCCACGCCAGCATCTGACATAAGTTCAAGGTCGTACCCGGCCCTGGCGGCATTCAGACCCTCTGGCGTCAGCGCCGCTGCCGTCTCCGGTGCTATCTCGGCGACAGGGAATGCCCTCTGGGCAGAATACAACAGCGTCCTGTCCCCAGCCAAGGTGCGCGCTCGAACAAACTCGTCGCCAAGATGGGCAACCTCATGGTTTAGGCTGACGATGATCTCCTCGTCTGTCATACTGGCTAAACGCTGTCGGTTGACTCCGATAACAAACTTCCCTGTCTCGGGTTCTCTTCCAACCAGCGCGAACGGAACTCCCTGGGGAGATGTTAGTTGTGCCGTGGCCTCTGGAGCAAGACCGGCACCTGCGACATCCCTGAAGACAAATGTGCCCTCGTTCTCGATGGCCTTTCTAAGTCTCCCGGCCCTGTAGCCAGCCGGACGCTCGACATACGCCACGCCATCCCTAATGACTGCGTTATCAAACGCACGGGCATTCTCAAGGGCATCTTGCATGGCCTCCCAGCCGGCTTGGTTCAGATGCTCTCCCGAAACCATGGCATACGTCGCGGCTCGTGCCTTCTGCTCAAGAACCACTTGCTCTCTAAGGCTTGCCCACAACGCCGACTGCTTTTGGTCATAGCTGGCAAGAAGAGCATCCCGGAACCCACGCGGCATCAATTCTGCTGGCGGTTTCCCTGGCAACTTGTATCTCTTCCACATCGCCGCAAGATCGGCTTCCTTCTTCCTGGATGCGTCTATTGCCTGCCACAATACACGCCTGTTCTCTACCGACTGCGTTACTGCCCTATTTGTTCGTGCATCCATTGAGGCCCGCGTCTTGTGCCCAACGGCGTCGAGTTGTTTGCTGGCCTCGGTAACCGCATCGCCCACATTCTCCCCGGCGACTTGTGCATCCAGCGCGCGTTGCCTTAGTAGTTTAGCCCTGGCGATGCTCTCGGCATCATCGGCCATCATGCCGGCCAGGCGTTTGGCCTCAGCAGTTGCAGCGGCCTTGCGCTCAACCAAGTCTCCCGCCTGCGGATTGACATTGGCCTCGAATATGGCCGCATCCTCAACCGTTTCGTTTGCGAGGACTGGATTGTCAACTAGGTCGGTAAACGTCGCCTCGCCCGCAGTGGCATTGCCAACCCTCCTCCGTTCCAGAAGAAGATCGTCAATAGACTCCAGGGCCTCATCCAAAGAATTGGATGCCCGAATCCTCTCAACCGCGGCGTCGTATACGTTGAGCTTCCTCAGCTTTCCAGCAAGTTCCTTCGGGATGTTCGGAACGACATCTCCGCCACGGAAGGCCCTTACCGCGTCATCAATGTTGCCGCGACTGGTCTCTGCGGCAGAGATAAGAAGTTCCCTGTCTTGCGACGTGAGTAAGTCAAGCCCATCTAGCGGGACAACGCGTCCTCGGACCATGGCGTTGTCCATCGCGTCTTCGGCGGCCTTGGCCATAACCGCAGCGGCGGCATGCGCCTCGTCCCTTGCGGCCGACCTGGAGAATGTGCGTTCTAGTCCGTTCCCGGCCGCCTTCTCCATACCGGCACCAGCGGCGCCCATACCACGTCTTGCCGGTTCTGGAACGGACCCAAATACCTTCTTTAGCCTATCGTAGGAGTTCTGTGGCCCAAGTCCAAACACCGTCCGTAGGGCCGGTTCTGGCCCAGCGTCAACCAAGAGGTGGCCCGCATTCTGCCATCGGTTGCGGAACTTGTAGGCCGGGTTGATGCCCATGTAGACAACGCCCTGGGCCTCTGCAACGGGACGGTAGAACCACTTCTGCGTCTTCTCGTATGCTGGCTCTAGTGCCTTTGTCCAGCGCGGAGGCTCGGTTGCCGCCAGGGGATTTGCCTTGAGATACTTGGCCGCGGCCTCGGGATCGGAGGCGGCAAGTTCTGTGTACTTCGCATTCGCCTTTACTTGCTCCGTAACGGTCGGGAACCTTCGTTCTAGGTTGTTGTCAGTCATCTCCCCAAGGGAAATCGCCAGTTTACTGGAATCACTGCCGGCGTCTAGGATTGCCTTCTCTAACTTTGTGATGTTCACCTTTCCGTTGGCGTCGATGAACATGTCCCGCATGAATAGACTGGTCTCAGAGCCAGCAGGAGACAGGGCGACATTCAGTGGGAACCCCTCCTTCGTCAGGATGGACAGCGCCTCCAGTCTGTCTGCGGATTCGGGACTCGCCAATTGCGTCATCGCCGCGACAATGCGGTTGAACTTGTCTGGGTCTTGGCGAGAGTGGCCCGCAATAGTCGTCCAGATGGCCGCCATTCTGTCGCCATAGACTGCTCTCTTCCCGCGCGCAATCAGCGTGAACGGCCCTCTGGCCTGCGCCGTAGTGGCGACTCTTCCGGCGGTTTGGTCTGCCAACTCCCCTGTTGCAATCAGAAGTTCGTCCGCGTTCCTAGCCAGAACTTCTGGTGCCATGTCAGTGCCCAACTTGTTCAACGCAGTTCTTGTGGCCGGGGTTGCAGCACGCGCAAACGTGTTGGCGTTCTTTGCCAGCCGCATGCTCATGAACGTCCAGTCAAACGGAATCTGGGCAACGACTAGCGGGTCCCACAAACTCTGCCCCCAGAACTCCGCCCCTGTTGACCCGAGTTCCATAGACAAGGCGCGGGGGTCATGTCCCTCTAGCTCTAGTTGACGGAACTTCTCTGCGTTTGCTGGGGCCAACCAGTATGAGTAGGCAATCCTAGCTGCTTCTCGGTTCATGTCTCTGAGTTGGTTGTACTCTGCCGGTGTGACGAAGCCTTTAACCACAGCCTCTGTTGCCTGTAGCGATAGCCAATTCGCCAAGAGGCTTCCTGGGGTTCCGCGCACCAAGAATGAAATCTTCGGCTTCATTGGCCCAATGCCCATTTTGGTCAGGGCGTCTAGTTCGTATCCGCGGCTCTCGGCGAGTTTCAGGGCCTCCATTGCTGGAATGTATTCCCGGCCCCACTTCTGCTCTGTCTCTTGTGCGGGCAGCATTGCTACTTGCATCAGGTTCTCAATACCAGCGCCAATGAAACGCGATGCTCCCCCGATAACGTCGTTCCGCAATTCAAGAGTTGCCCACTGATGCTTTACATTCTGCAAGATGGCAAGGAGGTCGTCCGCCTTCCCCTGCTGCGAGAGTGGTTTCATGGTAGGCTCGGGAGGAAGCGCCAACTTGGCCTCTTCCCTTGCTTTCCATGCCATATCACCAAGCGTAGACTTCCAGAACTGGTCCCACGCTGTGTGGTACTTCTCGATGATCCCCTTTCCCTCTAGTTCATAGCCGCCCCAGTTGGGCTTCCCGGTTGGAAGCCAGCCCTTGGCGCCGGTTGGCAGGGGTTCTCCTTGCGGACCATTGATGGCACTCTTCCAGTCCCACGGAACGCCGCCCTCGCCAATGATGGTTCTCGTGTCTCCGGGAGCAAGTTCTATCCCAGGGCCAGAAACCGTGGCCGGGGCGAAAAGGGGGTTGTGGACAACCGATCCGCCATAGAATGTCTTGGAGTATGTCGGCACTAAGGCAGCAGAAGCGACAGTCTGAGCGGACGGCTGAACTGGCCGAACCCCGTAACCCATTTCCTTGCCGCCAACTGTGTATCCGGGAGTTACTCGCTCTCCCGATGCTCTTAGGCGGTCGATGTAATTCCTGTTGATTGTGTTGAGGTACTCCTGATACTCGGACTCTGTTCTGCCGCCACGCGAAGACGCCGCCTTTGCGGCAGCAGTGGCATTGGCAGATGCCTTGAACTTCGCGTTGACATCGGCCTTATACGCATCGTACTCAGCCTTGGTCATGTCCTGGATTTGCTTTGCCATCCTAGGTGCCAATCCTCCAGTTGATTAGGCCACCGAATAGGCCAGCATAACTGCTACCCTCGTAACTTTCGCCACCTCCGCCGCCGTTGCCCCCGCCGCCACTGCTCCCTCCGCCGGATGGGGCCGGGAGACCAGTTGGGCTTGGGGTTGGCGGGACGAATGGCAGATCGGGCGTCACGGGAGTCCATGGGGTAACGGGGCCAGGACCATAATACATCTCCCCAGTCTTTGGTTCGCCGGACGGGTAGTATGGTTGAGCTGGCGGCTCATATAGAGATGGCGTTTTTGGTTCTGACCCGGAGAACGATGCTGTTGGTACGGGGGGCTCATAATACTGTGCGGCCTTTGGCTCAGACCCGCTAAATGCCCCTGGTAGGTTTCCTCCAGGCAGTATGGCATTGGGGGCGTTCAACGCACCAGCACCGGCAACCCCAAGTGTTGTTACTGGCGGTTGGTACGCAGATGCGGTCTTTGGTTCCGAACCAGAGAATGAACCAGGCAACAGTCCCGCCGTTGACGGGGGCTGATATAGGGAGGCCGTCTTTGGCTCAGAGCCACCGAACGATACTGGGGCAACAGGGGTCTGTGGTATCCCAGTTTGAATTGCGATTTGCTGGGGCGTTAGGGCCACTGTTGGCACAACCACTGGGGCCACCGTTGGCATTCCAGACCAACCAGAACCAGAACTGGTCTTCTCTTTCTCCGGGGCCTTCGCCGGGGCCTTCGCCGGGGCCTTCGCAGGCGCCGGCGCGGCGTACATGTTAGCGGTAGTCTGCTTGGGTAGTGCCCTCTTCGCCGCCGACTTCGCTGCTTCCGCCTTGGTTACTTTCGCCATCTGTCATCTCCGCTGCGCGGTTGCCGCGTTTCTCTAGCAACCATCGTCTGAACAAATCGTCGAGGTAGAATTTAGACTCAACTCTCATGATGTCTACCTCTCTGTCGGTACTCATAGCGGCATCTCCGCCGAACCACCTTCTCTCGTCTCGCCCGTTTGCTGTTCCATCACGTTGGCAGCCGGATTTACCTGCGCGGGTGGAGTTCCGCCCTGCGCCGGATTGAACCCCTGTCCCTCAACGCCCATCATGCCCGGAGGAGCCGTCTGTGGAGGGGCACCCATTGCTCCGGCCTGCTGCCGAGACATCCCTGGCTGTTGCATGGCCTGTTGCTGCTCCATAGCTTGCTGCACCATCTGTTGTGCCATCTCGGCGGCACGTCGTTCTAGGTCGCCCGAGGTTTCCGCCTGAATGCGCTGGACGATACCATTTAGTTCTGCAAGATCAAACTGTTCCCGCATCCAGTCGTCCTTCAGGCCGTCCGGGTCTGTGTATCCGAGTTCCTCGTACACCTTCCGTAGCGGGACATTGGCCTGTTTCGCCAATAGGGTGGCAGCATTGACTTTCTGAAGCCTGTCCGTAGGAAGACCGGGAACCAACTCTACTTTGATACTGATGCTGTCTGGGTCAATCTCATCCGAGTCAAGGGTATACAATTCCCTATCGGCGTTCTTCCCTACCGTATATCCATTCAGGTCTTCGCCGGAATAGTGGCACCAGAGAAGCATCAGTTCGTATGCCTTCTCCCACCATCGCTCTGCCTCTCTTTTGAACGGCAGAAGTTGCCCGATGGCGGATTGCATTCTGAGGTTGTAACCGGAGTAACTCTCCCCCGGATTGGATTCTGAGTTCATCAGGATTGGGGGCACGGAGGCGGATTGCATCATTGCCTCGAAGTGATCCCACGCGGCCTTTAGTGCGGGGTCTAGTGGGTGGTCCTCCATGTCGATTACGTCATTTGGGCTTCGTACCTCGTACTCGATGCCGGGCTCCCCGTAGTTCGTCTTGACGGTTTCCGGGCTGGGGCCAATCTTTTTGCGCTTCGCTCGGCCCATCTCTGCGATGGCCTGTGAGATAACGAATGTGCCCAAGATGTTGGTGGTCTCCCAGTGACTTCCCGCCCATAGCGGGTGCAACAAACCGTGTCTCTGGAACTTGGCATCGCTATCCAGGGACGTTCCTCCGATTACGGCCGCCCAGGGCAAGAACGGATACTCGTTGTCTCTCGGAGGCATAATGACCCATGACGGGGAACTCCCCTTCACTGTGTCCTCGGCATCGCCCTCCATAACCCATACGGCTCTTGCTTCGTGGTCCATGTAGTCATAGAGAACACAATTGTCGTACCACTGTTTCGTGTCCTCGCCTATGGAGTTCTTCAGGTCTGCCGCTGCGCTTCCCCAGAAATCCACCACCTCCTTCTTGGTCATCACGGCCACCGTAAGGACCTCTTCCAGCATGTAGTCGGAATGGGTTGTGTGGACCTGTTGTGGGTTACGTAACACGACCGCGAATGGACCGTCTCTCAGGGCGGCGGTTTGCCTGTGCGCATTGCCCCCGAGTTTCTTGATGGCCTTGATCTGAGTCGGAAGATGGATGATCTGGCCGACGATCTCATCGTACAGAAGAGCAGAGCCGATGACATCCTCCCTGGATGACGCTCTGCGCCGCATGGCCATATCCATATTCCACTGAAGGATGCCCTCTACCTTGCGCGCCCATTTACGGGCCTCATCTGAGTTGTCCATCGGCTCGCAGGTAATCAACTCGTTCAAACCCGATAGAACTCGGCGGCCCGCCTTGTAAGCAAGATATGGCGTGGAACTAATGAGGCGTCGAATCCACTCCAACGATGCGATGTTATCCGGCAACTTGTAGACGAAGTGGATCATGTCGTCCATCTTCTTTTGCATGCCTCGCAGGTCCTTGTCCCTTTCATACAGAGCATTGGACAATCCGAGGTAGTAGTCTAGTTTATGGGCCATGTGTCGCTCCTAGGCTGGCAAACGGATTCTTTTGAGGCTTCTTGTCCCACCATGGGGCCGGAACATCGCTTGGTTGCTCGGTCCCCGCCAGGAATAGGCCGGCCGCCGCCAACATGTAATATGTCGAGTCCAATGTGTCATCGTGGGTCTTCTGGGTTCCATCCCATGTTCCCCACTCGTCACGAAATGCGTTTATAAACGGCGTTCTGGGAAGGGCCAACCATACCCTTGAGAACTCGAAGTGCTTGGCCATGACCTCCTCAAACCGGAAGCCCTTAGACCTTCCCTTGGTCCTCATGGGGACCACCGGAAGAGAGCCGATAGAGGCAAGTTGGCTGTAGAACTCCTCGCCCTTGCCCTCCACTTCGACCCCGATACTTACAAGGGTTGGGTACATATTCGCCCACGCGCGAACCTTGGCCTCGGCCTCTCCCCTTGAAAGCCTGTCGCGGATGCCATCCTGGACAACAACGCCGCCGCCGGGCATTCCCCTTCCTACCGTAAGCGAGAAGTAGTCTCGGTCCTTGTCCCTCATGTGGTCGGCCGTGGAGGCATAGTCGATCCCAAAGTAGGCGGGCCAGGTTGCGTAGATTCTCTCTGCCGGGAAGTCGTGCAACCACTCCATCTTGAGGTTGACACCCTCTGCGGCTTTGAGGTCAAGCATATACATCCGGGCGAAGCCCTTGGCGCCGGACTTCTTGTAGCACATGGCAATCCGCTCTGGGTCGAACTTCTCCGGCCACGTCAGGATGGCCCAAGAAGAGTAGACAATAACACCATTCTCGTCTGTTACCTCAACCAGGGCGGCTCCAGGGGCATTTTCGTCACAAACCGCCATAACGGGCGTTCTGCACCATTTGTACACGCCAGTCGCCTTTGCCTTCGCCAGTGCGTCCAGGGCCGTCCAGGGCGTCTGTGAGAACGTATGGAACGCGATGTCCTCCGTCATTGGATACAAAGTGTCTGTAAGGATGCGATTGACCTCGGCATTCCTGGCGTCCGACTCGGTGTTGCTGTCGTTGTTGATGTCGTCAATTGCCAGAACGCCAATCGGGTGTGAACCCGTCACAATAGCTGCCGTGTAGCCGGACCCAATCAGGGTGGCATCCTTGTGCCTGAGGCGGAGCCAGTCGTTCTTACGATCCTGGTCAATTACCCAGTATCCCTGTGCCCCCCATCCCTTGTCCTCGTCCGGGGTCACATTCGGGAAGAACAGCTTCCACGCCGGGTTGCGGGTGATAATGTCAGCCACGTTCCCGGAGTGCTTGGCAGCCTGTTTGTCGTCACACTGAACGAACAGATTTGATCGTTCTGGATGCAGTCCTATCTGGTAGGAGGTGAACCCCTCCGTGATGGTTGAGGTCTTGGTGGAGCCACGAAACGCCTCTGCCCCAAAGAACATCCCGGCGGCACTTGCGTTATACAACGTCTCGACCCACGGTCTGGTATGTCTTGGCTGCGGTCTATTGCGGATCATCCCGTAGTAGAACTCGAACCCGTCAGGGGTGTCCGACCGCACAAGTTCTCGCGCTTCCTCAAGTGTGCCCGGTTTGACAATCCCAACGTGCGCCTCTGTGGCGAACCTACGCATCAGGGAGAGGGTCTGTTCAGTTGGCAAGGACCGCCTCCAGTTTGACGCGGGGATACGCTGCTAGTGCCCCACCAATCGTTGCGTTGAATATCCTCACACCGCGTTTCTGACACTCCCGATAAGCAATCCTGTGCCCCATCTCAGATGTCTTGTTTGCCAGAATGGCATCTGGGACCTTCACGTTGTCCACGTCCCCATAGTTGGGATCGAAGTGGTTCACCATGTTCCCCTTGTATCCCAGATCGCACCCAAGCACGTAGATTTCGTCAAACCCCAGTTTTACCGCCAGCTGGATTGCTATCGGCGTAGACCCGGCAAAATTGCAGAACGGCTCGTGCCACTCGGTCGCCGTATGTCTCTCCGCGTCGATGTGTTCGCACTTCGGGAACAGCGTCAGGTTGGGCCAGTCATCTTTCATAGCCGGGACATCTTTGTAGAAGTCGGACCTAACATAACACTGGTATCCGAATTCCAGGTGAGTCCGAATGTCCTCCTTGTAGTGAGGGCTATTGGACCTATCCCCCAGCGCCCAGTATGTTGGCCTCCAGGTTGTTCTTGGATAGATCAGGTGAATGCGGTTTACCGCGAACGTTGTCTCTCCCGCCAGCCTATCCAGTGGCGTTTTGTTCAGGCTGGGGCCATTCCCAATTACGAAACAGCGCACACGTCCTCCAGAACAACCCTCGGATATACCTCTAGTTTGCCCCCGACGGTTGCGTTGTATACCTTGATCCCCGCCTTCTCGCACCACTCCAAGGCCAGTTGGTGCATCGCCAGTCCCAGTGCATTGAAGTAGTCGGCCTGCTTCTGAGCGCGAAGTTCAAGGTCCCCGTCATAGTCCAGAGAGAAGTGATTACAGTCATCCTCCCCCGCTGGAATGTGATAGTTCAGGTCGCATCCAAGAAGATAGAGTTCGTTGTATCCCAGTTTTATTGCCTGCTGCATGGCTGGCCCCATGCCGTTCCCGAACTTGCATAGGGCATCATCCTCTTGCGGGAAACACCAGTATTCTGGCCAGTCGCCGAGTGCAACGCCAATGTGGTTGTGATGGTGCTTCCAGGGATGAACCCACGCGGGCAACTCGGCAATCAACGGCGTCGGGTAGGCGTTCCACTTTCCCAGCAGCCTGTTGCAAACGTCATCTCTGACATAACACTCGCGGCCGGAGACGATATGTTCTATCAGGGCCACCCAGTCGTCATTGCGTTGTGGCATATCCGCCCACATCAGGTATGTTGGACGCCATTTAGTCCTCGGGAAAATCAGATGGCACCTGTTTAGCCCAAACGACTTCTCACCAACAATCAAGTCCAGGTTTGTCTCGTTCAGAGATGGGCCACTGCCCACTAAGAAGATGCGCATCGCTCAAATACCACCGTCCTCCTGATGTGAATTACCCGTCTCCAGGCGTGATCTCTCATCGCAATCTCGTCAACCATCTTGGCCACCCCATCTATGGACGGATAGTCGTGACACACAATGAATCTCTTGGTCCTGGGACTGAGGTTGCGCCAGTCCTCTGAGCAGAATTCGAATTCGTGCCCTCCGTCAATGTAGGCCACAGTCGGAAAGATGTCCCCGGCGGGCCATGGATGTGACGGCTTATAAAACACAGTAGCCCGCAAGGCGTGCTTGTCTAAGTTCTTGTCAACCTCGGCCTTTAGGACGCTATTTTTATCAATGCCATAGAGCCGCCCAGTGTGGCCAAGCATCCTCTTTACCAGCCCGGCGAAACAAAGACTTTCTCCTACCATTACCCCAATTTCTAAGTAGTCCCCGTCCCCCGCCTCCATGATGCATGCCTGGAGGGCAAATGCTTCCGGATCGCGCCCCGGCATTTTGTCTATAATCATTGCCATCTGCTCTTCCTGGCCTTCTCCAGATTCTTCATGCGTTCTTTACTAATGCGCTGTTCCCTGTCTCGTTTCTCTTGTAGTGCCGTCTGCGCCTTCTGGAGATTTGCGTCGCGCACCGCGGCAATCTGTACTTGTCGGTGGGCCTCAATGCGCTGCACCTCTCTGCCATAATCCAGTGCTCTCAAGGACGCGTGTTCGCCTATGCCTACCCCATCCTCGCCGATCTTTTTCTTTCTGCGGATAAGAGACGGATAAGACTCGCTGACAACCTCGGCGACACCACCTTCGGCCGCCCCGCCAGCCTCCGGCCAGTAACCCTCCGGCCAGTAACCCTCCGGCCAGTATGGGTTGGACATTATGTCTCGTCCAGTGTTACCGCGGTCCTGTTTCCGTCCTCATCAACCGTGGCCGTTATCCTGTCTTGGGTCCCCCCCAAACTCTTAAACATGATTGTCGATGTCCCGCCGCCGGCCGATTTTCCGAACAGGGCAGATACCACCATCTTCAGAAGTTCGGCAGCGCTATATCCCGATTCGATGGTTTCGGTCCACGGATTAGATGCACTGCCGGCGTCGTTCACTTTCTCGCCCATTGAGCCAGGATCGTTTGCATCCGCGGCGATAGCGTTCCACACGGCGTTAGCAATGCCCGTAGTTGACAGTCCGGCCTCTTCGGTGGTTCCAACCATCCAGCCAATGGCGTAAGACTCCATTGTGGCGTCTACCGTCATTGTTCCGCTGCCCACCAACCAGCCTGTGGCTCCGGTGTTTGCCACACCGTCTATGGTGATGGTGGCTGCTCCAATCCCGCTAACGATGGCTCGGATAGACCCGCTGCCATCTATGGTGAAGGTCGCCTCTCCAACAGCACCGGCGATCAGTCCACCAGTGCCCACCCCGGTGATTGTGATTAGGCCACTGGCGATGATATTACGCCCAAGAGCGCCCGTACCAGAAGCCGACAGGGTAATCCGGCCAGCGTAGCGGGAAACCATCCTCCC
>CAYGYP010000014.1:0-5790 GCA_964354115.1 uncultured Candidatus Bathyarchaeia archaeon
AGACACGACAGACAACACCTTGACGGATGGTTTGGTTTACGTTGGCATCCCCGGCGACGTGGACGGCAACCACAAGGTCGAAATCAAAGACATACTCATAGTGGCGAAGGCATACGGAACCAACCCGCAAAGCCCTAACTGGAACCCAAACCCGGACGTAGACTGCAATGACAAAGTTGACATCAAAGACATACTCATAACAGCCAAAAACTACGGAAAAACAGACCCATAACCCTTTTTTTCCTTTCAGAAGAGTAAGCAAGATTAAAGAATGGTTTTTGCGAAAGCCCCAGTCTGGTTGAGCCAGCAAAGGGGCTCGCGTACTGAGCGCAGACGTTTAACACGAAGAAAAAAAAATGAGAGGTTGCGGGTGGCATCTCCACTGCTGGGTGGGTTCGAATCCCACCCCTCGCACTGTGTGCAATAGTATGTATATGACAAGGCCTGTTTTTCTGACGTGCTAGGAACTGTCTGGGCGCGTACCTGCGCCTCCACATCGGAAAGGCTAATCTTGTTGGGGCATGCTTAGTCTGTTGGAGCAACGTGTAACGGGATGAATGCTGATACTCGTCACATAGCGCGGCAACGTATTCAAACGCTGTTTCGTTTGGCGAATGAAGCACTCGGTGAAGATCCGTTGCTGGCTCAGCGATACGTTGATTTGGCTAGAAGAATCGCGATGGGGGCAAGGGTTCGTTTGCCAAAGGAATGCAGACACCTGGTTTGCAGGCATTGTAAAAGCTTTATTTTCCCCGGTGTTAATTCTCGTGTGCGCATAAGGCAAGAACGGGAACCTCACGTGGTGATTACCTGTCTAAGTTGTGGAAAGAAGATGCGGATATTGCTGAGAAAGAAGGAGAAGCTTAGATCATGAGTGAATTGACCGCTGGGAAGAAACGTTTTGTGAAGCAAATGCTGACCGATGCCAGGCCGACGATATGGATCGGCAGAGGAGGCACATCAGAAGATCTGCTGAAGGAGGTTGAGAAGCAGTTGTACAAGAACAAGATGGTAAAGGTCAAGATTTTGAAAAGTGGTCTTGCAGGACAAGAAGCCAAACAGATTGCCTTGAAAATTGCTGAACAAACAGGATCATCGCTGGTGGAGGTACGGGGACACACGTTCATGCTTTTTAAGCGTCGCAAAAAGTGAAAGCCTTTATATTGGGCTTCAAGATTTTACTGAAGGAAAACTCAAGAGGACAAAGAGTCTTGATAACGCCGCACGATGTTCCCGCATCTAAACTCATTGAAAGGATAGCTAAGCATCTGAGAGAGAACGTAGATGCGATTACTCCGCCATCATGGACGATTGCGTCAAAAACCGGCTCACACGTCGAAAAACAGCCGCAGAAACCTGACTGGTGGTATACCCGATCCGCGGCGATATTGCGGAAAATCTACGTTCACGGACCACTTGGAATCGAAAAACTGAGAGCCGGCTTCGGCGGAGGGAAGAGGCATGGCGGCATGCCGATGCACGCCTCCAAAGCTGGCGGATCAACAATAAGAAAGGCTCTGCAGCAACTGGAAGCGGCAGGTTTGATTGAGGCGTCCAAGCCGCATGGAAGAAAATTAACGATGGAAGGCAAAAAACTTCTGCAAGAACTGGCTGAAGATGTCGACAAGGAACTGACAAAGCAGCATCCGGAACTGGAGAAGGACCAGAAAGGTGAATGAGAGTGTCCGACGATGAGCTCGAAGAGCTCCGCAGAAGGAAACTCTCGGCGTTGCAGCGGCAAATGGCTGATGAACAGAAGAATGAACAGTTTCAGCGGCAACTTGAAACGCAGAAAGAAAACCTGTTGAGAACCATGCTGTCCCCTGAAGCTCGGCAGAGGCTCACAAACCTGAAAATGGTTAAGCCTGAATTTACGGAACAGTTGGAGCTGCAGCTAATCCAGTTGGCGCAACAGGGAAAAATACCTGTACCCTTGGCGGACGAGCAACTGAGGCGGATACTCGCGCAGTTGCAATCGCGAAAACACGAACCGACAATAAGAAGGAAATGATGATGGCAAGAAACAAACCGACAGCGAAGAAGCTTAGATTGGCAAAAGCTGGAAAACAGAAGAGGGCAGTGCCAACGTGGGTCATCGGTAAAACAGGAGGAAAATTTAGAACTCATCCTAAGAGAAGGCAGTGGCGGTCAAGGAAACTCAGAGCCTAAGAGGGATGACTGATGACAAAGGAAGATGAAAAGGAAAAAGAGCCAAAAACCGACGAGCAATCTGCCTCAGAAGAGCCAGAAGAGCTTGAAGAGACCTTAGGAGAAGCAGAGCCCGAAGAAGTGCCTGAAGAAGAGCAGACGAAGGAAGCTGTAGAGGAAAAACCTGAAGCTGAAGAAGCACGTGCACCAGTCGAAGAAGAAGTGCCTGCGGCCGCAGAAGAAGAGAAGAAGCCTTCCAAGAAAGGGAAGGAAGAGGAAGAAGAAGAGATAGTTGAGGAAAGAATCTACACCGTTCCGCTTGGCAAGGCATGGATCATGCCTGCGAACAAAAGGGCACCGCGGGCGATGCGTATGCTCAGGGCTTTTATGACCAAGCACATGAAGCTGGAGGCCCGCAAGGAAACTGAGGCGGAAGAGGAAGAAGAGCCGAGTAGGCTCATTATCAGTAATGCGGTGAACATTAAAGTTTGGAGCAGAGGCATAGAAAAGCCTCCTCGAAAAATCCGTGTAAGGGCTGCGAAGGATAAAGAAGGTAACGTGACCGTTTATCTGGCTGAAGGAGATTAGTCCTTGGCCATTTACCTTTCCAGCCTTGGTGGAAGCGTGAGCATAGGTGTTTATTCTCTTGCTACAGACAATATGGTCATAGTTCCAAAGTGGATTCCGCTTAACAAAGCTGAAAGCTTCGCTCAATGGTTGAAAGTCAAACTTGTACACGCAACGATCGGCGGCTCAGTCTTGGTCGGGGCTTTGGCATGCGCGAACTCGAACGGGATTCTTCTTCCCAGTTTTGTGCGGCAAGAAGAGCTTGAGGCCCTAAAATCGGTTTTCAAAGGTAACACCACGATAATGGAAACAAAGAAGACGGCGTTTGGCAACCTAGTCTTGGCGAACGATCACGGTGCAATCGTTGACCCGCGATTGAAGGAGTCAGAGGTTGGAAAAATCTGCGACACCCTCGGCGTTGAAGCCGTGGCCGCGGAAATTGCTGGAATGCCCTACGTCGGAAAACTTGCAGTTGCGACAAACAAGGGGGTTCTGGCACATCCTCTGCTGAAGGATTCTGAGCGGAAACTGTTGGAGGACCTGCTGAAAGCTCCTGTCGACGTAGGTACAATCAACTGTGGAATACCCTATGTTGGAACGGGTTTGATCTGCAATGGTCATTCAGCCATAGCTGGAGCGATGACAACTGGACCCGAGATGTTTATAATCGGGAATGCTTTGGATGTTGTAAAGGAGGACGAGGAAATTGAAAGTATTCAGAGTGACAGGTGAAATTCACAAGCCAAACCTGAAAACTTCTTTCAAACAGGAAATAGTGGCGGCTAAGCCTGAACACGCGGTGGAAAAGGTTTACGCCGAACTGGGAAGTAGACATCGCGTGAAGCGTTTTCACATAAAAATAATCAGCGTTGAGGAGATTCCCCCTGAAGAGATCGCGGATCCGCTGCTGAAAAAACTAGTTGTTGGAGAAGAAAACGTTGGCGAGCAAGGATGAAGAAGAACTGCGGCAGCTGAGCGTTGAACTGCGTTTCTATGAGCAGACTGCCGAGGCTTTGCAGTCTAGGATAAACATGGTAAACGCTGTCATCACGGACTTGACATATGCCAGCATGACGCTTGACGTCTTGGAGAAAGAGAAAGAAAACTCAGAACTGTTGGTTCCAATTGGTGGAAGTTCTTACATCAGAGCAAAGTTCGAGAATCCTGACAAGCTTATCGTTGGAATGGGCGCCGGAGTCTCCGTTGAGAAAACACTGCCGGAGTCTAAGGAGATCATCAAGAAGCGACAGGAGGAGTTGGACAAAACAAGAACGTCGCTTCAGCAGCAGTTCGTCCAAGTAGTAGATGGAATAAGGGAACACAGAGAGAAAATAGAGTCGCTCGTTGCCAAGATGAGAGAAGGGACAACCTCCAAAGATGTTTGAGAAGCTCAAATCCGGACTGAAAAAGCTTGTAACCAAAGTCACAACAACCGAGCTTAAGAGTGAGAACCTACGCCCAGTGCTTTCAGAGTTCAAGATAAACCTAGCAGAAAATGATGTTGCCTTTCCAGTGGCTGAAAGAATATGCGATGAGATGGAAAAACGCTTAGACGGAGTCCAAGTCAGCCGACTTGACGACCGAAAAAAGCTCGTGGAGGAGAACCTTCGAGAAGTTCTTCTGGGAGTCATGCTTGCCAAGGACAAGATTGGCCTGCTAAAGTGCGTTGAAGAAAAACGCAAGAAAGGTGAACCATACCTCATAGTTTTTGTCGGCATAAATGGAACGGGGAAGACCACCACCATAGCGAAAGTGGCCCACTATCTGAATAAGCACGGTTATTCGGTTGTTCTCGCATGCAGCGACACGTACCGAGCTGGCTCAATTGAACAGTTAGATGAACATGCTAAGAGACTAGGAATAAAGATGATAAAACACGAGTACGGTGCGGATCCGGCTGCCGTGGCCTATGACACGATAAGCCACGCCAAGGCGCATGGAATAAACGTCGTTCTGATAGACACTGCTGGGAGAATGCAGACAAACCGAAACCTGATGAATGAACTCGAAAAGATAAAACGTATCGTCCACCCGGACTTGACAGTCTTGACTGTGGATTCACTGACGGGTAATGACGCGGTCATGCAGGCTGAAGAGTTTAATAAGTCCGTAGGCATAGACGCGACAATACTGACCAAGGTGGACGCTGACGTCAAAGGCGGCTCCGCTCTCAGCGTAACGTATGTCACGAAAAAACCTATTCTGTTCATCGGAACCGGGCAGAAATATGATGACCTAGAAGAATTCAAGCCGGAGAAATTCGTGCAGATGATCATGAAATGACTATCCACTCAAGGCCTCACTTCACTTTCTTACTCGCCAAAAGGAACCTATCCTCTACTACTGACACATAAAAGAAAAGGGGAGGCCCGCGCTCGGCTGATTCGCCTAGTTGTTTCCCGCGGGGCTGATGGTGGCGGTGGTATTGCGGCTTGTGGTGTCGCTATACGAGGTTTCAATGAATAGGCTATCATGAGAATGATTGATCCTATGATTCTCACGAAAATGCCAAGTCCAGCATAAGCCCGCACTAATCCGCTTGATGAAGGAAAAGAGAGAAAGATCCAAACTTGATTGGGTGGCCGGTATGTCAAGTAGGCGGTGGTGGCGGGGGCGCAGACGGAGTTTGTGGCACGGTTCCACCTTTGATATAGTTTGCGGCGAGCATAATAATTGCTCCAGCGAAACCCACAAAAATGCCGTAGCCATATCCTATTGCTCCTCCAAATTCTGCCAATAGAGATTGCACGTCCGCGCTAGATTGTAAGCCGCTGATCATCATGATTTCTCCGATCCCGCATATGACGCCTAGAATTCCCGCGAAAAGGGCGAGTTTACGTCTGAGGAAAGACGCCAAACCCAGAACCACAGTAACAGGATACAATATCATTGCCAGCAGCCATCCAATACCATACATTGGTAACGTACTGAAAACAGTTCCCCAGTCCATTCCCAATCCAAGCCCACTATAAATATCAGTCAGCGGGGACGAAGCCACTCCTCCGCCCGCTGAAATATACGAAATAAACGGTAGAAAACCAGATGCCAAGAAGATTATTGCGCCTATCAATGCAG
>CAYGYP010000014.1:5890-14286 GCA_964354115.1 uncultured Candidatus Bathyarchaeia archaeon
GAAATAAACGGTAGAAAACCAGATGCCAAGAAGATTATTGCGCCTATCAATGCAGAGATTTTCCAATACTCCAATTTTTTCACCTGTTTAAAATCAATGTTTACGCATGTTTATTATTAAATTTTGCCATTCATTAGCGAGCTTCGCCGTCTTCTCTAAGGGTATTCACATAGATAGTGCTCACATGCCAAGTCCGCAAGCTTTCGACTGATCAGAAAATGTCAGCCAAAATGCTCTTTTCAGATCAGTATTTTTCCAGTAGCTTCAGAAGTATTGATTTGGCTGAGTACAGTCTATTTTCGCTTTGTTCATATATTGCCGACTTGGGGCTCTGAATGACATCCGCGCTGATCTCGTATCCTCGGTGAATCGGCATGTCATGCATTACGTGCGCATTGGTCCCCTTCAATAGTTCTCTATTTACTTGGTAAGGCATCATGAGTTTGACTCGTTTCTCCCTTTCCGAAACGAACTTTGGGTCTGTGAAGAATTCCATGTCAACCCACGTGTCCGTGTAAACGAAATCCGCATCCTTGACTGCTTTTCTCACGTCCAACGTGGTCTCCCACAGTCCAGTCTTCCTTGCCTCTTTCAGAAGCTCTTCGTCCCTTGTCGGTTCATTGAATATCGGTGTCACCGTCGTTATCTTGGCACCTGTTTTTGTGCACCCTTCAATCAGCGAGTTGCAAACGTTGTTGTGAATGCCTATATAAACCAGTTTCGCCCCTTTTAGCGAACCTTTTTTCTCCTTGACTGTTATCAGGTCAGCTATGGCTTGAGTAGGATGATATTTCTCGTCACATCCGTTGATTACAGGGACCAGTGAAGCTTCAGCCATTTTTCGCAGATCAGTGTTCTTCAAAAGCCTCGCCATTATACAGTCAACATTGCGGGACAAATACTGCGTTTCGTCAGAAATGTCCGCTAACGCGAAGTTTGTTGTCCTCCAATCAATGAACAATGCATGTCCTCCAAGCTGGGTCATGGCAACCTCAAAAGAAACTCTCGTACGCGTGGAAGTCTTCTGGAAAATCAGGGCTGAGGATTTGCCTTCCAATGCAGTTCGATATTTCTGTGAGTTACGCTTAATCTCAATGCCCTTGTCCACCATTTCCGTAAGCTGCCGGCCTGTTAGATCTTTGAAGCTGATCAGATGCAAACTTTCACCGTTTTCAGACAGACCTAGCCTAAATTAAAGCTTTTTCGGCATTCGTGCGGTTTTGCAATGATTCTCTTTCGGTTCTATTTGGCAGTCGCTATAAACCACATTTCAGGATGCTTCTCCTCGTGGAATTTCTCTCTTGATGGCCCAGCGTACACTGCGTTGATTCTGAAACCTTCTTCAATCAACAACTCCCCAAACTTTGGAAATTCAAACCATCTCAGCCTGTGTTCTCTTACCTGCAAGTCAACCTTGCCCTTCTCCTTGACTAAGTAGATTGGTCTCCAAACTATGGTATTTGGATCTTGAAGGTCTCGGCTGTTCTGGGCCAAAATTGCTAGCTGCATTTTCTCTTCGCTTATCATGTGATCTAGACGGAGCTTGTTCAGATGTTCATCACTGATTTTCGCTGCGTTTCTGGCGCTGAGTACGAACAGGCCATTTTTCTTAAGTATTTTGAGCAAGCTGTTGAGAAAAGCTCGCACTTCGCGATCGGTGTACAGATGGGAAGAAACCTGTCCGAGTGAGATCGCGGCATCAAACCTTTCACGCTTGGGGGTAATGCTGTCTAGCGCCTTCATATCGCCCTGCGCAAATCGTATTTTTCCGCCTTTATCTTTGTTTCTCGCTATCCTAAGCATGGTTGAACTGAGGTCTACTCCTGTGACTTCGTATCCCATCATGCTTAGTCTCAATGCATGGTTTCCAGTTCCGCATCCAACGTCGATGACACTCCTGCAATCATGTTCCCTAAACAGCTTTCCGAGAAACTCCACGTCGGCATTATAATCGTATCTTCCCCAGATCTTGTCGTAGAACTTGGCCTCCAAACCGTATTCATCTTTCATTTTGACTTCCTGAAGTCTTACTCTGGAGTTAACGGCAGCTTCATTACTATCATGACCATATTTATCCTTTGTCGCAACTTTGCCCAAGGAAGAAGAAAACATGATTCTGCTTGTCTCTTCAAAGAAGGACATTGCAAGCCTAAACATTGCAAAACAAATCTTGGACCATTACCATTTTGAAGAAGCAGGGAACTTTCAGGGAAGTCCGGCCTACGAAGCAATCATAGACAGCAGGAAGGTCAGACTTGTGACTTTGAACGAAGAATCTGTCAACGCGCAGAATCTAACAAGCTTCTTCAGCGGTCTAGAACTCGCAGTTTTCGTCTCCAGACACAGCAGTGAGAGTGGTACGCCAACGCTGTCGGTGCATGTGCCAGGAAACCTTGGTGAAGCCGAGCTGGGTGGCATTCCACGGCAGGTTTCGATTTCTCCTGCAAACGCTATGAGAAATGCTCTGCATGTAATGGCCAGTCTCAGAGACGAAATGCGGCTTAGCTACGATGTTTCATATGAGTGTACTCATCACGGGCCATCCTTAGATGTTCCAGCGATGTTTGTCGAGTTGGGAAGCTCTGCCAAGCAATGGACCGATTTGAGTGCGGCTGGGGTTGTTGCTCGAGCTGCGATTGAAGCAGTTGCAAAATTCGACAGTCGGCAAGCCAAGGCAGTTTTGGGCATAGGCGGGCCTCATTACAATGCTAAGTTCACTCACATGGCGTTGGAGGACAATGTTGCTTTTGGTCACATCATCCCGAAATATGCTGTTGACGTCATTGACGTAGAAATCATAAGGCAATGCGTGGAGAAGACTTTGGAAGACGTTAACGATGTGATCCTAGATTGGAAGGGAATCAAGGGCGAGAACAAGCTCCCGCTTGTCAGTATGCTTGGTGAGATTGGGCTGCCGTTTGAAAAGGTCTGATTGTTCGAGGAGTGAGAGTCAAGAGAACGAAGCTTATCTTTCAGAGTGTTGTATACAGTAACGTTTATATTCGATCTGAAATGTTGAGTGTGCGATGAATAATGGGACTAAGATCGTTCCTAGCGCAATGTGCAAGAACTCTGAAGCTTTCGGTGAAACCCGGAAGAAGCGAGCTTTGGTTATCAATAAAAATCTGCCTCTTAGGCATAGGTGCAATCGGCCTGATCGGCTTTGTCATCAAGTTATTGTCTTCAGCTTTGCAACCTGGTGCAGGCACAGGGACGGCTTAGAAGGAAAAACCATGGAGAAGCACGAAGAACCTGCAACGAAAATTTTTGCCGTGAAAACAACGACTGGACAAGAGAAGAACGTGGCCAGACTGGTTGCCGCGAAAGTTGAGATGACCAAAATACCTATAATAACTATTCTTGTGCCTGAAGTCTTAAGGGGATACATCTTCATGGAGGCTGAAGGACCACATTTCGTGGAAGAGGCAATCGCAGGCATAAAGCACGTGCGGTCGAGGATTCCGGGTCCCATAGGGTTTTCGGAAATCGAAAGATACATTATAAGAAAACCGGTAATTGAAGAACTGAATGAAAACGACATAGTGGAAATAACAGGCGGCCCATTCAAGGGTATGCGTGCAAAGATAACCCGCATTGACAAGTCCAAGGCCGAAGTCACGTTGGAGTTGTTGGAGGCAACGTTTACGTTGCCGATAACCGTCAACTCGGACTACGTCAAGCTGGTAGAAAAAGCAAGGGCTGAAAGTGGTGGAACCTAGATGGCTGACAAGAAAACTGTTGAACTGCTCGTGAGCGGAGGACAGGCAAACGCTGGTCCTCCTCTGGGCCCCGCCTTGGGTCCGCTGGGCGTAAATGTAATGATGATAGTGAACAAGATAAACGAGCTTACTAAGGACTACTCTGGAATGAAGGTTCCAGTGAAAGTCATCGTGGACCCTGACACGAAGGCCTTTGAGGTTACCGTGGGAACGCCCACCACGTCAGCGTTGATCGTCAGCGAGCTTAAGATTCAGAAAGGCTCAGGTGTGCCTAGCACTCAAAAGGTTGGGAACCTTACCATTGAGCAGGTCGTACGAATAGCTAAGATGAAGCGTCCGGAGCTTCTGGCAAAGGACTTGAAAACGGCTGCAAAGGAAATCCTAGGAACATGCGTGAGCATGGGAGTTACAGCCGAAGGCAAGGATCCCCGTGAAGTGCAAAGGGAAATAGACCAAGGCAAACACGACGAAATATTCAGTAAGAATTGAATTTTTCGGGTACATGTTTTTCATTTCCACCCTCGCCTCCTAAGGAGTTTCTTTCGCTCTAAATTTGTAATGTATTTGAAGCGCGCGCTTCAAGATGAGCAATTGCAGTCCTGCTATTTCTGGGGGTTTGGCGTGTTCTACGCAAGTCGTACGCAAGGATCATTGTTATGTGATGTTATATGATGCGTGTCACGCATCGTGCCCGCTTGCAGAAGAGAACTTTTCTCTAGAATAATGTTTCACACGTGTTTTTATGTGTCAGTTCGACTGTACATTTGTCGAACAGAGATGCAGAGAAACGTTATCTGGACGCTGATTTTGATATACGTATTAGTGTCAGCCTTCGTCGTTACGTACGCGCAGGCATTTGCAGGCGGTGTCAACGCGTGTTTTGCGGCCTCTGGGGACACGAGCGCCGACAGCAACATAATATTGCATCAGGATTTTGATAAGGAAGCTACTGGAGCTGTTCCTCAAAGCTGGGATGTTTTAGGCCCGCAACTTGGAAATTTCACTGTTGACGACGAGGTTTACTACGGTCAAAGTGGTAAATCTGCAAAACTGGTGGGCAACTCAACTGAGGGTGCTCCAAGTCCTTGTAGAAACTTCACGGCACAAACAGGCACGATTGTCATAATGTTTGATATAAGACTGGCTAACGAAACTGGGAACAACACAGGCTTGGAAGCTTATGTTGATGATGGCAATCTTGCAGGTGCGAACATTATCTTCAAGCAGGACGGTACTATCCGATACCGCGAGAGAGATGATCAACTCATTCTGCTACGTGATTCGTGTGTTCCAGACAGGTGGTATAGAATCAAGATGATTATGAACATTCCTGGCGGTGTTTACAACATCTACGTCGATGATCATATAGAAGCCGTAAATGCAAGGCTCGCTGGTGCAGCTGATAACATCAGCAGGATAATCATCAACGAGACTGATACTGCCATTCAGCGGACTGGACAGCTTATAGGCTTCATTGACGACATCGAGATAAGAAAATGCATCGAGATCCCAGAAGATTTTCCGACGATTCAGGAGGGAATAGATGCAGCAAGCCCAGGAGACATAGTATATGTTGGCAAAAACAGGGTATATTTCGAAAATCTGGTTATAAAGAAAACTTTGTGGCTTATCGGAGAAGACATGAATACCACCGTGATTGACGGGCGCTTCGTAGAGTCAGAAGGCCGAGAACTAAACGGCATTTCGATAGTGCAAAGCAACAACGTTACAATAAGCGGATTTACCATCAACTGCTCAGCATCAGGTGGCGCAAGAGTTTACGTTGATGGTTCAAGCAATACTATCAGCAACAACATCATAATGTTCAGCCTTGGCGACGGCGTCCACATGGTTGGTGCAGACAACACAGTGGCTAACAACATTGTGGAGTCAAATCTTAACTGGGGCATTCGCGTCTATGGTTCAAACACAACTATACAAAACAACATTGTCAACTCAAATGATGGCGGTGGCATTTACGTTGATGGTCCGAACTGTAACATAACGGACAACATCATCGATTCGAATCCTGAATGTGGCATTCGCCTAATTGCAGGCACCGAATACGATCTGGTGAGGAACAACACGCTCAGGAACAACGCGGTCGGCCTCAGATGTGATGCTTGCACTAGAGACAACCTCATCTATCAAAACAGATTTGTCAACAACAACATCCAAGCTATGGACTTCGGGCCTAACAAATGGGACGATGGCTACCCTAATAAACCAAAAGAGCAGAAGGGAGGAGGAAACTACTGGAGCGACTTCATTAGCACCGACATGTACACAGGCGTGAGCCAAGATAACCCTGGATCCTCCTACTGGCCTAACCCTGACGGCATCTGCGACACTCCTTACAACATATCCCCAAACATCCAAGATCATTATCCATTATTCTTGATAACAAGCGTTACGCAAAACCCTGTTCCAGAACACGTAAACTACAATGACACTGTCAAGGTGACGGTAGCCACGTTGAAAGGCGTCAAGATCATGAAAGCGAAGCTCTACGTATCCTATGATAGCGGTGCTCCAGTTAGCCTTTCTGACTTGACCATCACTCCAGTGCGGTACGGCACATTAGTTCGATACAATGTCAGCATCCTTGCGGAAGGTGCAGACTGGCTTAACTCAACTAACTATCCACTGCCCCGCGCGTATAATGTGACAGACGAGTTCAAACCAACCATCTATAAAGTCTGGTGGCTCCCTCCCCCGCCGAATGAGAATCGAACAATTACAGTGGTCGCGAACGTCAACGACCTCGACACGAACGCAAGCGGAGTAGCAAAGGTTTTCCTGTCGTATGAGGTGGACGGCACCATTTGGACAGCGGAAATGCAAAAGGCTGAAGACGACAACTATACAGCAATAATACCTAAACAACCTGGCAACAAAAACCTGAGCTTTAACGTTACAGCGTATGACAGGGCAGGAAACTGGGCCGACCCGAAAGTCAATGGCACTTTTGTCAAACTTCTTGCCATTCTGTCTGTTGGATACGGCAGTAACCAACCTATAGATCCATGCGAGGTAGACTTGGGGGTCTTAGATTTTTCATACACAGGCTTATTCGTTAAAAGAGATAGTAGTCTACGAATCTACAACCTGGGAAATGAAACTCTTCTTTGGAACATCAATGTTATTGAGGACAACCTGGGAAATGCCACTCCCCCTTGGCTCACAATAGATGGCCTAACCCCAGTCACAACACTTCCTGGCCGATCCACTCCTGTCAACATAACCGTTGATACAAGCGGCTTTAAAGAGGCGGGGAATTATGTCGCATTCCTATCGGTAAGCGCAAATGGAACTATCCGCCAGTGGGGAATAGACATACGAGTTATCGTAAGGCACATAATCATTGATGAGTCTTGGTCTTCTCTGGACATTACACAACGTGCTGACGTAAATAGCATTCAAACTTGCTCTTTTCACGCAGAGTGGGCACACAACTGCTCGAGCGCTACTGGCGGCACTATAACAGTCAATGGACAACCGCAGCAAGTGAACAATACAGGTTGGGCAACTTTCAGTTTCAACTACTCTGGTCCAACAAAAAAGACATTCTCGGTCGAGCAGGTTAGTTTTAGTTATGTGTATAAAGGCACGGTTTACGCCATAAAGACGTTCACTCAAAGGACCTCTAGTCCGATCATGACTTGGGACCGCGTCAAGACTATTCTTTACATCGTTGACGGTTTCGGCCACCTCAAGAGTGGAGTCGATGCCGCAAGAATAGACGTAGGTAGCGACGCCAACATATTGTGGAATGCTAGCGTGTACGAAATTGACAACTCGCCCTTCGAAGGATACGTAGTGTTCAACGATACTCTTCATCATGATACTGTTGGTTACTATTGCATCAACACAAGCGGTATTGTTGATACTAAGTACCATCTCAAAGTTTTCACGAGTAACTATGTCTGCTGTGTCTGGGACAGAATAAAGATCATTGGAAAGGCTTTTTCAACTCAGGACACAAACGGAGGGAAAAACGAGAAAGTTTGGGCAATAGCCATCTATGAGTATGAAAATCAACTGCTCAAAGGCGAAAGAGGAAGCGCGCCTGCCATGGGAACGTTGTACTTATCTGTTTATGAGTATGATCCGTGGGCACGCGAGCAGTGGCGCTTGACCGTGTCCTTTGATCCAATGATTTGGTCAGTCGAGAAGGATCGATGGGAATGGAATCACACGTTCTCCACGACATGCACTAGAGTGTGTAAGATCTCAAAAGTGGATGATTATCTGTATAACCTCACCAAGATGCAAGATTCGGATGACTTGACGACCTCACAGGATTCGCCGGGACAATCGGATGCAACTTCCAGCAGGCCGTTCGGGACTATCTGGGAAGCTCGAACTGAGAACCAGACTGTCAACAGTCAGTCCCTCGACAGCCAGCCCGCGCAAACACAGCCCCTGCTTGAGTTGTGGCCTTGGGCAATAATAGTCATAATGATTCCAGCTGCGGTTGGCTCTGCAGCCACTTTAGTTTTACTAATTAGATCGGGGAAGAAGCATTCGTCTAAGAGCCCGCGTCATTGACTGTGGCCTGCAAGGCTGGTTGAAAACTGTAGGGTATTCATAAATCTTGAATATGCGCATTGGCCTTCCCTGAACTCGAGTTCTTAACTTCAACGAAAACGCCTTGCTCAAGAAGATCGTAGAGGA
>CAYGYP010000015.1:0-14183 GCA_964354115.1 uncultured Candidatus Bathyarchaeia archaeon
GGAGTAAGAGGAAGTCTGTAGCCGCCGTTGTCGTATGCGTGATTTTGGCGGTTGCGTCAATTGCATTCTGGCAGATGAATCAAGGTGCTCAAGCCGCTATTCTGTACCCTCAACCCGCCGAATTGGTGGGATGGTGGAGATTCGACGAGGGCAGTGGGTCAATAGCAACGGACAGTAGCGAGAGTGGATACAATGGCGCTATTTATGGTGCTTCGTGGGTGGATGGAAAATATGGTTATGCTTTAAAGTTCCATGGCGATGGAGTAGGGAATTACGGAAGCGTTAATATTGGGAACGTTCTGAATATGGGTACTGGCAGTTTCTCAATTTCCTTATGGGTTAATTTTGATTCTGTTTCATCGAGGGCCTTTTGTGTTATCAAGGGCCATCTTGATGGATCTAATCAAGCAGGAAACCAAGGATACGGCATAGGAGTGCATCCCAATGGGATTTATTTCGAAGTAAAAGATAGCGCCTCGCATGTAAGTATAGGGAGTAACGTTGCAGTTGGGAATTGGTATTATGTAGTAGGTGTCTGCAACAGGACAGATAATACTATAAAATTGTATATTAACGGGACTTTGGCTGCATCAACCAATATAACAGGTTTGGGTAGCTTAAATAACAGCTACAATTTGCAACTTGGAAGCTACACTTGGACTGACACCAACTACGGCAACCTCAATGGCACCTTGGATGAAGTTGGCATTTATAACAGAGCCCTTTCGGCAGCCGAGATTCAAGCAGTCCTCCAAAAAGGTCCAGAGTACTCGACAGATTACCTTGCTAAAGTGCCACAGGGTACAACTCAGGTAATAACCACACTTACGTGGCAAGGATCCGGAAGCATAAACGTCACCGTAGGATCTCCGACACAGAACTACACTGAAAGCATGGTGCCTAGTTACCAGAAAACTACTTACTCCACATCCGGCGGCACATCAACCATGCTGAACATAAAGCGTCTCTCGGTAACAGTTAACGCCTTGCCGTCAGACCAGAACTGGCACGTTAGATTAGCATTGGATAATGTCGATACTTATCAGATAACTGTTGAAGTCCAAAAATAGGTTACTAAAACACTATGCAAGTAACCGAGGTACTTTACAGCGAGCACCCGCTTTTGCTTGTCCAGAAGGGTTTATGCATTCACTCCCTAAACCTCATATTTGCCTCCTTTTTTAATAATCTTCGTTTGATGCCAGAGACACTATTTCAAGATGATATTATAAGCAACAAACATTGACTATTGTCTAGTTTAAGCCTAATTTCATGTATATGTCTTAATGATTTACGAGCACCGTATTGCTTTAGCCTCGGAACAGTAGCTTCCACAGCACAGGGAAGAATACTGCAGGCCGTATGAATTGGTGTTCTTAGCTGAATTTTCGAAAACAAAGAAAAAACGAAAGATTGAAAATCAATGCGCTTACGCTTTCATTTATGCTTTGTCGCGCGTTTTATCGATAACATGGTGATGCCACAACCTAATCAATTTCACACCTATAAACATCAATTCGTGTCACTGGTTAGTTTAATTACAGTCCAACTGGACGTAATAGATCGCAAGAAAAGTCTTGCGCCTATACGGGCTATGAAATGGACATCACCAATTTTAGACTTAGATTAGATAGACTTATTGTTTAATTTACACATGGCTTAATGTGACTATTTTTTCAACGTTTTGATGGAAGCGTGGGATAGGTTCTAGAATCAATCATTCCATTTCCAGCACAATCAATGATCGTCCCAAACTCTCGCGCACGTTCGATCGTGAGAGACTGCAGACTTCTGTCCTTTGTTTCCAAAAACATTTTGCTTTGCACGAATTTAGCCTTTCACCCATATATCATCAACATAGAGATGTCTCCAATTGTTATCAACAAGGTTTGGGTTGCAAAAAACACGAAACATTAGACGCTCTACGTTCAAATCCATATTTGGATCACCGCTCGCACCGCCCTTGGATAATGGAAAAGCGAATCTTTGCCATCCATCGAAGTTATCAACGAACATAACGTATCGCGCTCGATTTAACTGATCAAAAAGATAGACAGCGTATGACGCCTTTGAATTATTTCCATACACCCAAAATTCGATAAACTCTTTATCAGTAAAGTTCCAGCCTCCCGCTGGATTAAGTATTAGATCAGTGTAACTACTGCTTCTATTGAACTTGAACGTCCATTCTATTGAGCCTTGACCCTCAATATATGTTGTTGTGCTTACCATGATTTTCGCAGAAGTAGCTATGTCACTTTCAAATGTGAACCAATCTTCCGTCGTATCGCATGTCGATATCTGGATCGTAACAGGGGCATTGTAAACAACCTCAAAGAGCTGCGCCCTTCCCACTCTGTAGGTGAGCTTATAGTGGCCTGCGCTATTAAGCAAAGAGGCGTTTAAAACCGTATACTCTGGAAAATTAACCTTTGAAGGTGATGTATCTCCAAACCTCGTCGATTCCTTAGCGCCCACATAAATGTAAGTAATGTTAAAGAATTGTAGCAATTTCAATGTGACGGGATTGTCCGGCGAAACATCAAGAAGCTGAAGTAGCTTCCTATATTGCTGCGCATATTCACGAGTAAGAGGGCAGCTATCTAATACGTTAACAAATTCGAAAACGGCCTTTTTGTCTGCGATTATTGGAACATATTGACCTGCATCCCCCCAAGAAACCAAGATAATGCTCGAATCATTGAGATTTTGTTTCATCCAAAGTTGCAGGTTTATGTCGTCATCAGTCAATACATTGAACTCATTAAGCCAACTTTTGGTTTCAGAAGTTTTAGAAAAGGGCTCGACTACATTAATTGTTGACAAAAAAATCAGAGACAAGATGATTAAGGCGGCAATGGTTTTCGTTTTACCTCTCAACATAGATAAAACTCTTACCCGACTAACATGAAAAGAGCGTTTAAAATATGAAATGCGAATCTTTATTCCATGCAAGCTATTAGTCAAAAGAAGCCAAAATACGATTATACTTAAGAATTCAAGCATTGTGAAGATAATTCCAAGATATTGATATATACGCTCGGTAGGCAAAATTCCTCGGAAAGTCCAAATGTACGTTAGATAGAGATAAATGAGCACGTAAAATCCATAAAGCATGAGCATAGTTTTACTCACATATGATAATGAGGATAGGTAACGATTGACCGCTTGCATCCTATCTCTAAATTTGTATTTTTGCGCAAACATCAAGAATATTAGGATAATGCAAGCTAGCACTCCATAGGGTATAAGTGAAAAACTTGACACGCCGAGTACGTTTCTGGTTTCGCTCAATTGGGTGTAGAATGTTGGGATCTGTAAGAAGAATATTGGAGAGATAAGGTGATCATCCCACCAACCTCTGGATAGGACCCCTGATGATGCGGAGAGACTGCCAGAAAGAGCAGGATACGCATAAGCAGTAAGTGGCAACATAAAGTAAAAGGCGGCAAGAAACGCTGCCATCGCAAAAGAAAGAATTAGAAAACCCCAAGTCTTTAAGCGCGCAAAATACTCATGATGTGAAATTAAGCTCCTCGCAAAGAGTAAAAGTAACCAGAACATTACATAAAATAATGAGACTACGTAAATAGCAAATAGCGGAATAAGCAGAAGCACTGTAAAAAGAACCCGGTAAGATAAGTGCTCATGTATGGGTGCTGCGAAGTTTATTGAAAAAGCCAAGGCAGAAACAGCTACATAAATTCCCATCATAAAGGGTAAATCACCCCAGTAGATGGGAGAGTAAGTGCCAAACCAAAAAAGGGTTGCCAAGAAAGCGCATAAATAGCCATATGTTGGTTTTTTAAAATAGCTTACTCCTAAACAGTAAAAACCAAGGAATACTAATACAGAAAATGCACCTGTGAGCAATATTACGGTTTTATAAATCGGTATGTTAAGATTGAGGGTAAAAAAAGAAGCTATAACGTGACCTCCTGACTGGTAAATGAATTCCGGAGTGAAGACGTTAGATTTTATTATTCGCAAAATAACGATTGAGTGAATAGCAGCATCTCCTGAAGGGGAACCAAACTCACCAACAATGATCGTAGACCTTAGGATGGCGATTAAACCTAAGGAAATGACTATCGCTATTGGTGACAGGTATGCGGTGAAACGGCGTATAATCAATTTATCTTTAAAGAAATTTACAGTCGCTTTATTCTTGAAGATGTCATATAAGAGAATTATGCCTGACAAAACGCTCAGACCGGACAGTGTATAGAAATTAAAAACTTTGAGTGATAGAAAAATCTCTGCATATAATAAAATGAAACTCATACCAATGTATAGAAATAAATTCAGTTTCATTATATTGTCAGAAGATACACCAAAAAACTGGTTAGCGAAATGCATCAATTTTTTTCTAAAAATGATCTCCATGAACCTTATAGAGCCGTATCCTATTAGGCATAGCATTCCCATGAATAGGAATGTAGACAGTAAAAATTCTATGACGTTTATTGGTCCCATCGTTAATGCCTATATTCTTTCTTGGCCAAAACAACAAAACTCTTAGGAATAATTTTGTTACCTACGTATCCAACTAAAGAATACAATCTTATTTTTCTTGTTGCACCCCACAAACAACCCCAGAATTTGTAGAATACTCCCAGGCTTTTGGGTAAACCCTGACTGTAGTCAAAAGGTATTTTAAAGTATGAATAAAGCAACACTAAGAGCGAAAACTCAAAACCTTCATAAAATGTTTTTTGCACTTTGAAATAGCTTGATAATTTCTGGATCAGTTCTTTTTCAGTGTACACTCTAAGATGTTGACCTTCTTCAGATTCCTTCAATAATCTTTCGCTAGCCTCTGTCGGAACGCTGACGCAAAGGAATGCATCATCTTCAAGTACTCGAGCGATTTCAGAAATAGTCACAATATCTGAATGAATATGTTCAAGTACTTCAAAACATAATGCCCCACTGAAGACTTTATCTTTGTATGGCAGGGTCTGGGCGTCACCACATACAAAATAAGTAGCTAGCGGACTTGATTTTCTACTTTTGTGTTTGATCACCTTTAGATTTTTTAAGAGATAGTCAAAAGCGTGAACTTGTGACTTCCCCGATTTTACTAGCTCTAAGGTATGATATCCATTTCCACAACCAACATCTAGAACCCGCGGTAACGATGACATCAAGTCGATGACATCTTTTTGCTGCATAACTCAACCGACCATAGATATCTGAGGCTCGTGGAGGAAACTCTGATCTCAAACTTGCTAAAGTAAAGGCATTTCCTTATCTAGGTAGGGGCTGCATAAATTTTGTCAGTCAAAAAGCTTAGCACGCGCTTTTTTGAAGTTAATACACGTGACAGATTTTTGAGGCTCACGCGGTTCTTCTACGATTAATCGATCATAAGGTACGTTTCTAATATGAAGCGACCTTGCTCTCCAACGATTGCATAATTCTGTACTGGGATAAGGAGTCGGGAAGAAAACATCAAAGTAATCGGGTCGTTTTTCCACAATAGATTCTTGTTTTCTTGATATCAGTCAAAGTAATCATCGTATTCTTGTTCACCTATCTTCGTTTGCAAAGTAGCTCTGTATAGAGGTTTTCAGTAATCCTCGCAGTTGTTTTCCAATTAAATTTTTCAGTAGCATAAACTCGATTATGAGCCCCAATTTTTCTGGCTAAATCGGAGTTCTTGATGAAATAGTGCATAGCCTCAGATAGTTCATTAGAATTGCGGCGGCTAAGAACCCTTCCATTTAGGCCATCTTTGACGAGTTCGGGGATGGCTCCAACGTTAAAAGCTATGATGGGCTTTCCTGCGGCCATAGCTTCTATTAAGTTCAATCCAAAGCCCTCAAGCAGAGATGGTGAAACGAAAATATCACATGCGCAATAAATCATCCTCAAGAATGTATCACTGACAAAACCAGTAAACACAACACTTTTCTTTAAGCCCAATGACCCTGCTAGTGCTCTTGCATGTGTTTGATCGCCTGATCCAACAATAATAAGCTTTGCAGACTTTTCCTTTTTAGATAAAATACTAAGGGCCTCCAGAAGTAGTGGTAAGCCTTTCCTTTTGTCATCAACTCGCCCCACAAACAAAAAGGCAGTTTTGTTCTTTGAGTCGAAAAGCTTTCTAGCTTTCAAAGCTTCTTCAGGGGATACTGCAAAATCCGCAGGATAAATTCCATTGTATATCACTTCAATGCGAGATGGCGGTACATGATATGAAGAGATCAAATTATTTTTAGTAAAATCACTCACAGCTATGATCTTATCTGCTCTGTGAATAACATGTTTTTCAAATGTCGGTGTTAACCCACTTTCCCCGTCAAGTTCGAACAATCGCTCTATAAACGAAATACTTTGCGCTACACTACAGGCTAGATGATGAACTGTTACAACTCTAGGCTCTTTCACTTTTTGTTTAGATAAACTGAAGTCGCTCACCACATTACTGTGGATTATATCAAACCCACCAGCATCTTTACGAACTTCATTGTATCTCCTAGCTAAGTTAAACCAGAATGATGGGGCTTTCAGAAAACGCTTATCTATGATAGGTATTCTATCAACAAATACGTTGCTTTCAATGGAGTGCGTTCTCTGACCTCTAATGCTAGGCGATATTACGTGGACTTCGTGTCCCATCTTTGCGAGTTCTCTAGTAATATGCAGTGCATAAACACCAGCACCGCCAATTGCGAATGGCGGATACTCGAAAGATACAAAACAGATCCTCATTTTTCACCCCTTAGCTTTAAATATCTTAACGATTTTGTTCCACCCCTATCGCAAATTGCGAACCGCCTATAATACCTCTTCATAGACTTTTTCAAATTTGGTGATAATATCTGCCCAATCGTAGTTTCTAAATACATATTCACGTCCATTTTGACCCAACTCATGAAGCAGAGAATCATCACTGAGCATTTTGTTAATGACCTTTTCAAGTTCGTAAACATCACCATAATTAACTGAAAAGCCAAACTTTCCGTTATTGACGATTTTGTCCATGTAAGTATTCTGAGATACTATGACAGGTGTCCCACACGCTGCAGTTTCAAGTGGTACGATGCCAAATGGTTCAAGCGGATTAAGATAAGCACAAATTTCTGAACCAACGTAAGCAATAATTTTGTCCTCCTCCGACAATATACCAGTAAACAACACGAGGTCTGAAATGCCTAAAGAACTAACCAAAGACTTAGCTTCATTCAAGTACCCATCATTTGGTCCAGCTACAACTAGTACAGTATTATTGCATCTCATTGTTTTAACTAGATGGGCATAAGTTTTAATCAGAAAGTCTATTCCTTTCTGTTTATGAATTCTGCCCAAATAGAGTATTATCTTCTTGTTATCTTGGATATTAAACTTCTTCTTGAAAAAACTTTCAGGTGGTAGATGAGAATACTTTAATGTATCTATTCCGTTAGGTATAATCTCAATTTTTTCTTTAGTTACACCCATGCGTTGGTATTGTTGTGCTTCTGCTTGGGTGCAAGCGATAACCTTAGAGGCATGTCTCAACAACCTATTTCCAAAAAACAAATCATAAATCAATTTTAGTTTCTGTTTAGCCATGATCCTATCGAGCGAGCCATGAGCCTGCAACACATAGGGAATGCCATACTTCCTTGCATAGTAGGCTACTATTATGTTTTGGAAACTCCTATAATTATGCATGTGAACAACATCGAATTGTCTGATTTCATTTCTTGCTTTTTTCAGGATTCCGAGTGTAATAAAAAAACTCGCCCAGTATAATTGAGTCTTAAATGGATATACTTTGACTTGATGCAAAGTCTTCACCCATTCTCGGCTAAGTCTGAAATCGCTAGTGTATAGTGTAACGTTATGCCCATTTTGGGATAACCATTTGGAAATTTCGTAGGATGACTGAGCCGAACCTCCATGAACTGGAGAAAAAAA
This sequence comes from uncultured Candidatus Bathyarchaeia archaeon, assembly GCA_964354115.1. Classification (GTDB taxonomy): domain Archaea; phylum Thermoproteota; class Bathyarchaeia; order Bathyarchaeales; family Bathycorpusculaceae; genus DASPTR01. Next base: position 7,909 of record CAYGYP010000015.1, read on the forward strand.
TGGGTTTACTTGCAGAATTTTCATAACTACTTTGCCCTGCGCTTTGGGCTGCCTAATTGGTCAGCCGTTATCTTCTCCTCATTAGACCGCAATCTACTAGCTATGCTGTAAAAAACTGTAGTAAGAGGGGAAGCCATAACAAGATTTGCAAAAACATCGCTATTAAACAGCAATGCTGATGCATTATCTAACATTGTCTTTTTTATTCGGAATTGTCGACAGTATTGCGTCCAATCGATGTTAATTCGCACGGTTTCTACTTTTGTTGTGCCTATTCCAGCTCTTTCTGCGATTTTGATGTGCTTTGCTCTCTTCAAAGGCAGTTTCATGATACCAGCCCCAATTGTATCGGCCACTACAACGTTGTTAGAAACTATAATCAAATTCATTTTTACCGTTTCGCCGAACATCGGACCGTGTCCATCCAATCCATAAAGACCGTCAATGATTGTTATTTTTGGATTCAAGAACTTGGCTAGGAGTGCGAGTTTGTAACCAAGATTCTGGTGATAAAGACCTCGCATGGTATCAGGATAACACCCCCAAAGATTCTTTAAACCTAAACTCACTCCGGTTATCACATGAACTTTTAGGGTTGGAACTGAAATGAAACAATCGACATCCTTCAAGAGTAGTTCAGGCAATTGTATTCTGACATTCTTTCCTAGGATGTTAGACTCGACAAATCTGCTTCGAAGCTTGGAAAGGTTAACTAACTCAACCCCGACATCTCGACATATCTCGTACATGTTGTGCCCCTGAAAAGCCTGCTCAGCTGTAAAAGAATAATTTCCACCATTGGATTCTCCAGCAATTACAGTGCGACTTCTATCTTTTAGTTTTTCAAGCAGAGTCTTCAGCAATGCTGGGTTCGTTGTGACCCCTTCTTTATAATGCGGAAAAGTAAAATTGGGTTTTACAAATACAACCGAGTCGGTTTGGACATGCTCTTTCCAGTTAATGAACTCAAGACCCTCTGAGAGAAACATGCTCAAATTTTCGGATACGCTATGTACGAATGCAGAATACATGTTTCCAGTTAACCTAACGAATCAAATAATTCTCATTCGATACTTGGAACTGATTCTGAGCCCTGCTTTTGTTCTAAATTTAGTTCACAAATCGTGACGTATCGGCACTATTGTGCTGTTAATAAGCGTAATCCTTAGTAATCAATTTCTTGGATTTCTTGATACAAGATTGTCTCTAGTCTATGAGCAAGTTTCTCTTCATCATGATTATCCTTAATATATTGAAAGCCATTCTCACCAAGGCGCTTTGCAGTTTCCTTATTCTCCAAAAGCATTATAGTATTCTTTGAAAAATCCGCAATACTTGAAAAAAACAAATCATGTTTTCGATCATCAAGCAAAGAAATCACACTAGGCAAGGGCGTTGCCAAGACAGGTTTTCCGCATGCCAAATACTGCAATATCTTCCCAGGAATAATATTTCTTGTTGCATTATTCACCTCGAAAGGATTTATGCAGAGATCTGCTATGTTGATGAATTTAGGCATCACGTCGAAGGGTTGAAAACCAGTCAGGATCACATTTTCTGAAAGCTGCAATTCAGATACTCGTTTCTTCAGTCTATCGAATAATGGCCCTCCACCCACAATTACCAGTTTAGCCTTTGGGATTTTCTTAACGACTTTTGGAAACTGTTCCAAATAGAGGCCTAGACCTGAAAATTCGAACAAGGTTCCAATATAGAGTACGACAAGGTCATCTTCGGATAGCCCAAAACTCTCTCTAAGACCATTGGATTCAACACAAGGGTTAAATTTGCTCAAGTCAACTCCAAAAAGAAGCAAGTCAACTTTGTCTTTGTCTGCATTCATCCTTATTACATAATCTGAAAGCCCCGGGGATAATGTCAATATTTTGTCTGCATGCCTGTAAACCCAAGTTTCAAGGGAAAATGTAAGTGGACCAAAAACTTTTGATGGGACGAGTTCATGAAGAACGTCGATTGACCTAAACACTACTGGAATCCCATGTTTCTTGGCAAGGCTTATTGCTTGATATCCATTGGTGGGAACTGAGTAAAGTACGACTATGTCTATCTTATACTTTTTAATCGCCTTTTCTATGGCAAAGTAGTGTGTGAAGAATGCTGATACTCTATCGAGGAAAGGCGCTTTGATGTAGCCTGGTCGAATCAATGAAATCGAAGCATTTTTGTGTGCCCTACCAGCAAACTTGAACTCTTGGGTTTTTAGCGTACCGAAATCCAACAACCCATTCCTATTGCGTAAACTTGCAAAGTCAATCACGAAAACATTGTGACCAAAGCTAGACAATAGTTCAGACAGACTGTGAAAATCGAAAACGACTTTGTCTAACCAGTCAACTTCATGGACAAACAGAATATTCATAAAAACTTACTTAACCATATCTATAAGCATGCGAAGCCCAATGGCATTCGTCTTAAATTCGCCCAGCGATGTCATTTTTCTCATTCTCTTCCAAACATATCTCCATCGCAGATAAAAAGAGCTGTATGCCTTCCTGTTCCATTCTGCTAATTCTTGTCGGCTCATTATTGTGATTTCAAACGTTGAGCCATGAACAGATTTCAAATCAACATAAACATAGCTATCCCATTCTTGGGGTAGGCAACCTCTTTCGGCAGCCAAACGGTCAAGTTCTGTACCAGGATAAGGTGTAGCTATCGAAAACTGGACGAAGTCTGGGTCTATCCTCTTAGCGAATTCAATAGTATCCGCAATCGTTTCAGGTGTTTCATTCGGAGAGCCAAGCATAAAATAGGCCACTGGGCTTATCTCAGCTTCGCGTGTCAATCTGAAGGCCCTAGCAATCTGCTCCAATGTAATATTCTTTCCCAAGCTATCTAGAATTCCCTGATTTCCTGACTCTACACCATAAGCAATCATATAACAACCAGCGCCTTTCATAACACTAAGCAATTCACTATCCACCAAATCAACCCTAGTTTCACACGTCCAAGGAATAACTAGCCCTTGCTTCTCCAGTTCGGTACAAACAGCAATGACCCATTTCCTATCCAGCGTAAACACGTCATCATAAAACTTTATCTCTTTCACACCGAACTTGTCAATCAAGAGTCGAATCTGGTTTATGACATATTTAGCGCTGTTGCGACGACATTTCTTTCCAAAAACCGACTTAGAACAAAAGATGCAAGAATAAGGGCAACCCCTACTCGTTATGACAGGCAAAACTGGAGACTTCCGACCGAAAGGAGGATGCAGACGGTACCTTCGTAACGGCAATAAATGGAAGGAAGGAAAAGGCATTAAATCTAAATTTGCAATAGGGCATCTTGAGGAGTTGCTTTTTACTCCATTTTCAGATCTGTAGGTTATTCCCACAACGCTGCTTAGATCCGGGGGACTCTTCTCCAATACCTCAACAAGGTCGCGGACAGTTTCTTCCCCCTCCCCGCATACAATTACATCTATGTCAGGATTGCTTCGCAGGGTTTCTTCAGGAAGTACTGACGCATGAGCTCCTCCAAGCGCAACGGTAATGGCGCTATCACTTTCCTTAACCCTGCGAGCCACCCTTACTGCTGAGTTTATTGTTGATGTCATTGCCGTAATACCCACAAGCCTTGGCTTCTCATTGCGAATTATTTCAGGAATCTCATCCTCTGAAAGCTTCAATGCAGCCATATCCACTATTTTGACTACATGTTGCATATTCTCTAAAACCGCAGCAATCATTGCTATTCCCAATGGTGGTTGAGGATATCTAGTATTCTGGGGAGGATTAACAAGCAGAATTTTCAAAACCTAACGCTCGCCATTATTTCCTTTTGACGCTCAACAAACCAACCATACGTCTTCTCTAGCCCAACTTTCATGTCAAAACTTGGAGAATAATCCAATATTTTTCTAGCCTTTTCAATAGAAGCCAATAGTCTCGTTTTTTTGTCCCAAGCTCTCATCTCTCTGAAGACAATTCTAGCCTCATTCCCAGTTAGTTCAATGATCCATGTTGCCAAGTCCCTTATCCGAGTCTCCCTGCCTGTAGCAAGATTAAATGCCTCTCCAACAGCGTCTTCGGACCAGGCCATCGCCAACAAACCGCTAACAATATCCTCAACATACGTGAAATCTCTTGTTTCATCACCTGTTCCTGTAATTGGTAATGGCTGCTTTTTTAAAGACCAGTAAAAGAAGTTGGGTATGACGTTTCTGTATTTTCCAGGTACTTCGCCTGGACCATATGAGTTGAAGAATCTCGCATTTACTATTGGAAGGTTGTACAAATTGTAGAAGTAGTTGGTGTAGAGTTCTCCTAAAGTTTTCGTCACCTGATAGGGCGTGTAGAGTTTCATTGAAATGTCGTGCTCTTCGAAAGGCATTTTCGAGTCTAAACCGTATATTCCACAGCCCGACGAACCGTAGATAAAGCGTTCAACTCCGATCAGACGTGCTTGTTCAAGGACTTTCAGCGTGCCCATTCCATTGACCATCAGATCCGTTTCGGGATTGTCTACAGAATTCTGATTGGCAAAATGGGCTGCCAAATGGTAGACTATCTCGGGTTTTTCTTTGAATGCCCATTTCAGTTTTTTATCGTCAAGAATGCTGCCTTTTATGAATGCAATCTTTGGGCTTCTTGGAATGTTCCATTCGCAGGATGAGGACAAGTCGTCTAATATAATGATTTTTTTTGTGTCCAACTCGCTTAAAGTTCGGGTCAGATTCGATCCGATTGATCCGGCTCCGCCCGTTACAAGCACTGTTTTCCCGTTGAATGCATCAACGACTTCTTTTTTCATGACACCACCCTTTTCGTTGCATTAGATTAATTCGCGGTTATTCCCGTATAGCGCTTTGAACCATTCAACCGTCCGCTTGATTCCTTCTTCCACAGAAACCGTCAATTTGAAACCCAAATCTCTTTGGGCCTTAGAGGAATCCGGAGTCTTGATCTTAGTGGTGAATGCCTCTGCTTCTTTGTAGGTAACTTTGAAATCGTCTTTGTGCAGACTCTTCAGAATCAGGTCAGACACATACTTGATCTCGTACTGTTCATCTCCTCCGAGGTTGTACACTTCGCCAGGCCTGAAATTGTCAATTATGTTAGCGAGCGTTCTACAGACATCTTCAACGTACTCAAGCGTGCGCTTGTGTCCAAGATAAACAGTGTAAGGCTCGTCACGGAGCGCCTTAAAGATGAATCTAGGTATCCAACCTCGATAAGGCGTATAGTGCTCGCCGACACCATAAACGTTGAACAATCTAACGCGGACAGATTCTGTCTGAAACATGGCTGAAGAATTAATTATTTGCAGTTCGTTAACCCATTTCGAAATGGCATAATCATTCATCTGTTTTATCTCAATTTTATCCATAACGTCTTCGCTCATAACGCCATCATAGTCACCATACACTTCGGCGCTACCGAAAAATATCATCTGGAATTTCTTTTTCTCCTGCATCCTAAGAATGTTCTTCGTGCCCACAGCATTTGTCAGCCAAAGATTTTCATAAAAATCTTCACCGTTCCATCTTCCGTATTCCGCCGCAGCATGGTAGACATAGTCCAAGTCGTGTTCCTCAAAAATACGCTCCACTTGCCGATATTTGCTGACATCGCACCGAACAAAATTCTTCTTCTCGCAATGCAACAGATCACAAAGCCAAACCTCGTGCCCACGATTTGCCAACTCGCAAGCTAAATTCGAACCGATAAACCCTGATCCGCCAGTCACCAAAATTTTCTTTTTCTGTTTACTCAATATAAACACTATTTTCCAAATTCTTCCTTTGATATTCTCCGAATTCTGAAAACCACTGTTCCGCCCTGCGTGTAGGGCTCGCCAGGATCAACACATTGAATGTAAGCGTGTTCTCTGTCTTCTGGCTTTGACAAACCCAACTCAACTGGATCAGCGCCTCTCTCCAACACCATCACATAGTGCAGGAGGGAGGAAAGCGCATGCGTACAAAGAGCATCCGTCTTCTCCAAAACTATCCGAGGATCATCAACCACTATTTTATCCCCAACCCTGTACACTGGGCAGTGTCCACGCACTTCAGCAACCTCAATCTCAAGCATTCCCTATTTGTTCCCATTCATTCTTTTGGAAAGTCTCGAGATAGCGTACAACGTTATAGCTGTTGACAACATGAAAAAACCAACTAGCACAAAAGCTATTGAAGCCAAAGCAACATTCGTCACTATATGATGCCCTATGGCGTAAAGCTGCAACATCCAAACCCCAAACGCTGTCCCAGCAAACAAGCACAACAAGCCTGGAATACCCAGAAAGGT
>CAYGYP010000016.1:0-13950 GCA_964354115.1 uncultured Candidatus Bathyarchaeia archaeon
TGGTGATCTGCCAGGCGGGCACGCCTTTTTTCCGGATTCTCTCGGCGTCCCTTTCAGTCTCGATATCCCCCTCGATGACGGCCATCTTGTGGGTCGGCTTGAGGGTCACGGCGATTTGCTCGAGCAGGGAAGTTTTTCCCGATCCGGGCGAGCTGAGGAGGTTGACCACCAGGATTCCGGCCGGCTCGAACCGGCTCCGGATCTCGGCGGCGATTTTTTTATTGGAGCCGAGGATGTCCTCTCGGACGATGACCTCTTTTTTCGCCATGGCTCAGTCCCGCGCTAAGAGAAGTTTCACTTCTTTGATGATGGTCAGAAGCTGTGCCTCCATTTCCGCCGAAAGCCCTTCTCCGAGACGATATATATTTTTAGCTTCTACGGCCACGACCTGGATTGTCGACGGCACGTGGAGGCCCAGACGGCGGCCGATTTCGATCGTCTGGGGAATAGAGATATAGTGAGGCGAGGGGCCGGGGACGGCCCGGATGTCCCCTTCCCCCAAAAGGTGAATTCTTCCCGGGGAGGGCGACTGCCGCTTGATCGTGTCCACGAGGATGAGCCGATCGTAGCCGATAATGATGTCGAGCAGGGCGAGCCCCGATAGGGAGCATTCCTCCATGCAGATGTCATCATGGGGCATTGAACCCACCGGCAGGTTTTGCGCTTCTTCTCTGATTTTCCGGACGATGTGGATGCCGACACCGTCATCGCCGTAGAGCTCGTTTCCCAGGCCGAGGAGGAGTGTTCTCACAGCGTTTTCTGCTCAGCCTTGGACAGCCGGACCGAGAATGTCGTGCCCTGGCCTGGCTCGCTCGTCACCTGGATGGTCCCGTTATGGAGATCGATGATCTTTTTGGCGATGGAGAGGCCCAGCCCGGTCCCCTTGATTTTTTGGTCCTCCCTTCGGCTGACGCGGTAGAACTGGTCGAAGAGAAACGGCAGGTGTTCTTTGGCGATGCCGATTCCGGTATCCTTCACGTCAGTGACAATGAAGTCCTCTTCTTCCCGGATTGACAGGGTTACCGAACCGCCGGGCTTGTTGTACTTGATGGCGTTGCTGATCAGGTTGCTGAAAACCTGATCCAGAGTCTGCTCGTCGCCCAGGACCAGGGCGGGCTGTCCCACCGGCGAGAGCTCAAGGGTGACACCGAATTCACTGGCCAGCGGCTTCATAAATTCGACCTGCTTCTCCAGGAGTTTTTCCAGAGCGACGGGCTTCAGCTTGTCGACGATCTGTCCCCGGCTGATCCTGGCCATGTCCAGCCAGTCATTGATTAGGCGCAGCAGGCCGTCCAGCCTCTCGCGGGCTCGAATGATCATCTCTTTTTGAGCGGCCTCGACCGAGCCGGCCAGGCCGGCCAGAATAACCTCGAAATACTGCTCAATCGCCGCCAGAGGGCTGCGCAGTTGATGCGAGACCATGGTGATGAAATTTTCTTCCAGCATCTTTTTTTCCTGCCTCAGGCTTGCCGCCTCGAGGGCCAGCTTGCGCCTCTCCAGCGCCCGCCGGATGATGATGCGCAGCTCGTCGGGAGAGAACGGCTTGGGCAGGAAATCATAGGCGCCCTTTTTCATGGCCTCGACGGCGGACTCCACCGTGGCATAGCCGGTGATGACGATGGCAATGATCTGGGGGTCGATGTCTTTGATCTTCTCCAGCACCTCGAACCCGCTGAGGCCGGGCATTTTGAGGTCGACGAGGACGAGGTCGGGCCGGAGGTCCCGGACCTTGTCCAGCCCAAGCTGTCCGGTTTCGGCCGTTTCCGCCTGGAATCCGTCCTTGGTCAGGATCATCGAGCAGGAGTCCCGCATGGCTTCTTCGTCATCGATGACCAGGATGATGGGTTTTTTCTCGATCACGACTTTTTCTCCCGGCCTATTTTATCTTAAAACCCCCTCCGATTCAAAGCGCGTCTTCGGAGCGGAATCATCTCCATTTCTGTGATGCCGTTGACTTGGAATAGGGTCCTGTCACGGCTCTTCCCCGGCCGTCCTCGCCTCCGCTCCCAGATGATCCTAGACAGATGCAATGAACGAGATGCCGTGAGGCTCCGGGCGGGCGGGGAGCCCCCTCTGCCGTGCCACCCTTTGTCAATTACCGATCCCATCACAAAAATGGAGATGCTTCCCTTCGGAGCTCTCTGGCAGGGGATTTTCAGTTCGTGGGCTAACCTTCAAAAGGAGGAGAGCTGAGGGCTTGGGGATTGTGGGCAAAGATCGTCCGGCCAGGCTTAAAAGATTGACAAGACGAGAATCGATCAGGGCGGCCGAGAGGGGCATCGTGCCAAAAAGGCTTTACTTTTTAAGTAGCTTCCCGATGCGGGCGAGCAGGTCATCCGGCTTGACCGGCTTGTCGATATAATCATCCGGCCCGGTCATGCCCTCTTCGTCACCCTTGAACTGAAAGCGCGTCCCGGCGATCTCCTTCACGGCCGAGACAAAAATGACGGGTGTATCCTTGAAATCCGCATATTCCTGGGAGGTCTTGATATCATTACAAAGGGAAAACCCGTCGAACAGGCTATCCATCATGATGTCGAGAAGGATGAGGTCGGGCTTTTCCGAGAAGATTTTTTCTTTTGCTTCTTGGGCGTTCCCGGCCATGACCACGTCATACAGGGCAGATTTGAGGATCGGGGTCACCGCAGCTCGGAAGTCGGGGTCGTCGTCGATAACCAAGATTTTCGCGCTCTTGCTCATTGTTTCCCTCCTTTAGGGCTCAAAGGCGTTTTTTATGGCTAATTTCAGCTCTTCCTTGCCGAAAGATTTGATGAAATAATAAAAGATGTCCTGCTCCCGGACCTTGGCCTCCAGCCGTTTCGTGTTTTTCTTGGTCGTCATGATCACTTTGAGCTGAGGGTCGATGTTCTTGAGGATGGACACTGCCTGGTAGCCTTTCATCTCCGGCAGGTTAATATCAATGACCAGGCAGTCGAAACATCCGTCGGAAATCTTTTTGATGGCCTCGGAGAGGTTTTTCCCCGTCTCGATGCAGTAATCCTCTTCTTTGAGCGACCGGGCTAGGTGACGTCGTTCCCGAGGATCCGGGTCGATGATTAAGATCCTCCTTTCTCCTAGGGTCATGATGTTATTCCCTGCTTCCGGATTAAAGCAATTTGTGTGCCATCTGACCGCGACAAAGAGCTGAAGGAAGATTTGTAAATAATTGATATATAAGGAATTAACTGATATCATGAGTGCGGCTCTCGACACTTGGCTGAGAGAGCGGCCGGCTTGAGGCATTTTTCCCCAAACATGTTCCATAATTTCCTAATCGCTCCATATCGAGCCGGTGAAATTTTATCACTTTATTCCCCTCGGAGCAAAGGCTTTTTAGCGTGCCCAAGGGCTAACCGCAGGGGGCGTCCGAAAATTGGGTAAAAAAAAGAGGCGACGGCCCTCTGCAGGAGCCGTCGCCGCAATCGTCCGGCGGATGATTGATTGATGCAGGATAATAAGGCGGGTTTAGTGATGCCCGATAAGGATCACTCCGTCTTTATACCCGTCGGACGATTTAATTTCTGATCTCCTCCAGGATTTTTTCGATGGCCTGGAGGACGGGCTCGGAAATGGAGCCGCCCTCTTCAATCGACTGGGGCTGAATTCCCAAAAGAAAAGAATTCTGAATCTGGTTATGAGTGAGCCGGTTGGATACAGACGGCAGCAACCGGTGGCTGAGCACGGAATTCCAGAAGACGTGCTGGAGCGGCAAGAGGGCGATTTTGCCCGGCCGCTCTCCCATCTGGACGATGTCGAAGAAGATGAAGGGACGATGGACGTTGGCCTCGAGGATGTGGTCTTCTTCCATCTCCGACTCCAGGTAAACGTCCTTGAAACCGGAGGTCTTCAGTTCCTGCGCCATTTTCAGGCCGGCCTGATCATCCGAACGGCCCTCTTTTCCCACGCCGATAAATACGGGAGCGGCGGCAATAACATCGCCCAGCCTTATCTTCCAGTCGTCCTGCGGGGCGTGCTTCACTTCAGCCATGTGCACGGAACAGCTGATGCAGGGGTCGAAGGCCCGGACGACCAGGTCCATCCGATCCCGGATTTTGTCCTCCTGGCCCTCATCGAGGAGTTTCTGCGCGGCCAGATAGCAATATCTCTCGATGTCCTCGGCATTCTGGGCGGTGGGAGTGATGATGTCCACCTCGGCGACCAGTCCGTCCCTGATTTCATAATGGTGAATGAGAAGACCGCGGGGAGCTTCGACCAGCCCGGTGCCCTTGCCGTTCTTTGCCTTGTAAGGAACGATTGGCGGATTCTCCGGGATCTTCAGGGCCTTGTCGACGAGTCCAGGAACCATCTCGAAGGCATAGAGGATCTCCAAGGCCTGGGCGGCGTTGTGGAAAAGCGGGTTGGTCTTCCAACGGGGATTGAAATACTTCTTAAACGCCTTTCCGGCTTCACCCTCGAGCCTTTCTCCGAGGACGTTGACTCTGGCCAGAGCGCCGACCGAATAGGGATTTCCTCTGTAGCGGCTGTGCTTGCAGAAGGAATGCGCAACGACGAATTCGTTGGTCAGGCTCTTGTAGTCGTCCCGGGCGATTTTCTCACCCGTCGATAAAATGATCTCGTCTCCCCACAGCCCGTACTTTCCCTCCCCGGGCTCGCAGCAGGCATAAACGGTTTCCGACTCGGGGACAGTCGGATAATTCAGGCCGCAGAAGAGTTCGACCGTTCGGTAGACGAAAGGCATGAATTGGATCGCCCGGTTCTTAATCCAGATGAGTTCCTCCCGGGTGGGATATTTTCCAAACCCGCCGATGACCGGATTCTCGCCATGAATATAGCGGCCGCTCAGGATTTTCATGCTCATGTTCCCGAACTGCTTCATCTCCAGGGCGATCTTGACCTCGAAGGGGAACTTCGAGGCCATGGCGATGGCATTGGGAAAACCGACGTAGTCGGGTAGGGCGAGGTAGAACACGTGAAGAGAATGGCTTTCGATGAATTCTCCCATGTGCATGAGCTCGCGGAGGAGGGTGACTTTCGGCGGGACTTTGACGGCCAGGGCGTTCTCCATGGCCCGCAGCACGGCGTTCTTATGGGAAAGAGTGCAGATGGCGCAGATCCGGGGGGCGATGCTGACGTCTTCCTCGGGCGTTTTGCCGACGGTGAGCCGTTCGATCAGCCGCGGTCCCTCATTGATGACGAGCTTCACCTCACTGACGACGTTACCGTCGAGAGTGGCGAAAATCCCGCCGTTTCCTTCCACGCGGGGCAGGTGGTCGATGCTGATCTTTTTCATCTTTTTTCCTTTCTGATTTGCTCGAAGAATTCAGCAATCCGCGTGCCTGAATAATTGGCCATTCTGTTCTTGATGGCCTCCACATCAAAGCCCTTTTCGAGCAGGAGATTATACTCCGCAGTCCGGTTGGCCTCCTCGGTCGGTCCCCAGCAGCCGAAACAGGGGACGTTATAGTTGGGGCAGATCGACCCGCATCCGGCCAGAGTCAGGGGCCCTAGGCACAGGATGCCCTTATTGAGCAGGCAGTCGTTTTCATTCCATTTGCATTCGACGCAGACAGGAGACCGGTAGAGCTCGGGCGGGTTGCCGCTGAGCAGCCGGGTGAACGTCGCCAGAAATTGCTCCTTGCCGATGGGACAGCCGGGAAGATAGTAATCCACCTTGATGAAGGCGTCGATCGGCTTGCTCTGGACGGGTTTGGAGTGCGAGAACTCGACGTTGCCGTAGACTTTATTGAGGTTTTTTTCCCATTCCTTATTGTCCAGGAAGGCGGCCTGGATGCCGCCGACGCAGGCGCAGTTGCCGATGGCGACGACGGCCTTGGCCCTTTGGCGGATATCCAGGAGTTCCTCTTTCTCTTTTTCCGTGCTCACCGAGCCTTCGACCAAGGCGACATCCAGCTCGCCGTGCGTGTTATCGCTTTTGGCCATCAGGAAAGCGTCGATATCGACGGCCGTGAAGATGTTGACGATCTCTTCTTCGCAGTCGACGATGAGGAGGGCATCGCCGGCGCAGCCGGTCAGCTCGTAGATCCCGATTTTCAGTTTGTTTTTTGCCATGGTCGCCTCCTTAAATGAGCTCCCTCATGTGGATGACGTCCCAGTAGGTGAAGACCGGCCCGTCAAGGCAGGTGTAGATGTAATCGATGGCGCAGTGGCCGCATTTTCCCACGCCGCACTTCATCCGGCGCTCGAGGGTCATAAGGATCTGGTTCTTGGGGATGTTCAGCTTGATCAATTCTCTGATGACGAACTTGTACATCACCGGAGGCCCGCAAACAAGGGCGTAAGTGTGCGCCGGATCGACCGCGTGGAGATACGGAAAGAGAGTCGTCACGACGCCGATCCTCTCCGACCACTTGCCGGTGTCATCGGCATCCACGGTCAAATGGCATTCGAGGTCATTGCGGCTCTTGAGGGCGAAGTATTCATCGCGGAAAATCATCTCGGCCGGCCTTTTGGCTCCGTAGAGGACCGAGATGCGTCCGAATTGGTCGCGATTGTCCAGGCAATAGAGCAGGACCGAGCGGAGAGGGGCGACACCCAATCCGCCCAAGACCACGAGGATGTCCTTGCCTTTCATCTCGTCCACCGGAAACCCGTTTCCGTAAGGGCCGCGAAGCCCGATGAAAGCGTTTTCCTGGAGCCGGAAGAGGGCGCTCGTCACCGTCCCGGCTTTACGAATGCAGAATTCGAGCAGCCCGGGTCGCGACGGCGAGGAAGAAAGGCAGAAGGGGGCTTCTCCGGCGCCGAGGATGGAGATCATGGCGAATTGCCCGGCCTTGTAATTGAACTGAAGGGCTCTCTCCATATCGACGAAGCGGACCTGGAAAAATTTGACGTCGTCGGTCAGATGATAGGTTCGGATAATCCGGGCGGGTTCCGGGGTAAAAGGATTGGTCTCAGCCAGACATTTGTGTTCGCCGTTCATTTGGTCACCTCTTGGGCAAGTCTTTTCCAGAACGCCTCGACGGCGTGTCCTTCCAGGGCGTCGGCGACAGATTTAACGTTGATCTGGACGGGGCAGGTCACCAGGCAGCGGCCGCAGCCGACGCAGCTCGGCTTCCCGTACTTGGAGACATAGGCCTGGAGCTTGTGGGTGTACCAGAGCCTGAGGCGCTGGGATTTGTGTTCTCGGAAGTTCTCGCCTCCCGCGACTTCAGAATATTCAGGGAGCGTACAGGAATCCCATTCCCGGATTCGCTTGCCCGGCCGGCCTCCTAGGAACTGAATGTCAGTAACATTGTAACAGTTGCAGGTCGGGCAGACCATCGTGCAGGAGCCGCAGGCCAGACAGGCCATTCCGACCTCCTCCCAGAAAGGAGCCTTGTAGTTAAGCTCCATCAAGTCCGGCATACGGGTGAAATTGATTTCGGTGCGGAAAGACTCGTCTCTTTCCGACTGCCAGGCGATATAGGTCTGGATGTCTTTCTCGGACAGCTTCTCATCGAAGAACTGCGGAGCAAGGCGGATGAGGTCGTCGCCGCGGCTGGAGCCGATCCAGACCAGGAACATATTCTCCAGGTCGGTGAAGAATAAGTCGTAGCCTTCTTCGACGATGTGCGTGTGGGTAGATTTGCAGAAACAATACTCGTCCGGCCAGCAGGAGAGGCCGAGGATGAGCGTCTTTTTCCTGGCCTCGAGATAATACGGATCCAGGAAGGCCTGAGAGAAGAGCTTGTCCAGGATCAGGAGGCCGTGGATGTCGCAGGTGTGGAGTCCGAAGAGAATCTTGTCGGTGATGTGGGAAAGGTCTTCCTTGTAGCCTTTTTCGGTGAAGTGGAACATGTTGAACGAGGCGGGGACCATGATTTTTTTGGGCGGGATGACCGTTCGTGTTGTGTTGAGGGCGATCTGGGAGAAATCCTGGATTCGCTTAAAAGTGAATTTGTCGCGTTTAGCCAGGGAAGCCCAGTACGGGTCCTTCGGCTGCTCGGAGGCCGCTTCGCTGCGTGCAGCCACCGGCGCCCACAGCTCCGCGTTTTTCGAAATAGCTTCGAGGAATGGATAGAGGTCTTTTTTTTGCAGTTTGAGTATCCTCATGTTTGCTGTCCTTTAACCGGCTTCAATGATTTCTTTCTCCTTTTCACGAGAAAATCGGGATGAAATTAATAAAATATAATCCTCATCACTCAAATAGACATGCAATTTCCGTGCCGAGTTGAGGGTCTGACGACGATGGCAGGGGGGCATATAAATTGTGAAATATTAATAAGATAATAAGGATGATGCGTCCCTCTGTCCCGGCCCGGGCGGGCGGGCAAACCCGCGCCGTGGCATTTTTCCCCACCCCGAGGGAAAAAGGGGACTTTCCTGAAGAAATGACTCTGACCGGATATCTTGGGACCCGTGTGGGAGAGAAGCCTTCCGGGAGGTGTGTTAAAGCGAAATCTTGTATTTCTTGATTTTCGCCCAGAGCGTTTTGCGATCGATGCCCAGGATATCGGCAGCCCGGCTCCTATTTCCGTAGTTAGCCTGCATGACGGCCTTGATGTACTCCTTTTCCATCTCCTCCAAACTCTTGTATTTCCCCCCGCTGAGGCCCGGCAGCGAGGAGCCGGCGCTGATCCCATGGTACATCAGGTCTTCCAATTCGATCCCGCTGCTCTTGGAAAGAACCACCGCCCGTTCGATGGTGTTTTCGAGCTCGCGGATATTTCCGGGCCAATCGTATTGCGTCAGGGCTTTGACCGCCCGGGGCGAGATGCTGGCGATGTTCTTCTTGGCCCTCCTGTTGTATTTCTGCAGAAAATGCTGAACGAGGGGGGGGATATCTTCCTTTCTCTCACGCAGCGGAGGCAGGTGGAGGGGAACCACGCTCAGCCGGTAGAACAGGTCTTCCCGGAATTTCCCCTTTCTGACCGCGTCGGCCAGGTTTTCATTGGTCGCCGCCAGAATCCGGATGTCGACCTTGATCGGCCGGGAGCTTCCGATCCGGGTGATCTCCCTCTCCTGGATGACGCGGAGAAGCTTGGCCTGGATGTTGAGCCCGATGTTGCTGATTTCGTCGAAGAAAATGGTGCCGCCGTTGGCCACCTCGAACCGGCCGTGCTTGGTTTCGTGGGCGCCGGTGAACGATCCTTTGACATGGCCGAACAACTCGCTCTCGAAGAGTGTCTCGACCAAAGCGCCGCAGTCGACGACGACGAACGGCGAGCTGCCGCGGAGACTGTGGCGGTGAATCTCTCGGGCGATGAGCTCTTTTCCCGTGCCGCTCTCTCCGACGATCAGGACTGTGCTCTCGGTCGGGCTCACCCGCTGGACAATGTCCAAGACGCTGCGCATGGCCCTGCTCTTGCCCACGACCATCTCATATTCCGTCCGGGCCTCCAGTTCCCCCCTGAGATAGATGTTCTCGTAGAGAAGCCTGCGGCCGTCGAGGGCCTTTTTGGTAACGACCCGGACCTCCTCCGGCGTGAACGGCTTGGCCATGTAGTCGAAGGCGCCGCGCTTCATCGCCTCGATGGCGGACTCGATGGAAGCGTACCCCGTGATGATGATAACCGGCGTCTCTGGGCTGGCCTCTTTGATCCGGCTCAGGATATCCATCCCTTTGATTCCGGGCAGTTTAAGGTCGAGAAAGACGGCCTGAAAGGTTTCCTTGCCGAAGATATTCAGCCCCTCTTTGCCTTCCCCGGCCGTCCTGACGCGGTAGCCCTCTTTGCGCAGGACCTGGCTCATGGAATCGCGGATGGATTCCTCGTCGTCGATGATCAGGATGCCGGCCGGGTCATTCATTGGGATTTTCCCTCTTCAAGGGCAGGATCACCGTGAACGTGGAGCCCTTGCCGGCCTCGCTCCGGACCTCGATGCTTCCCTGGTGTTTCTGGACGATCCCGTAACTGATGGCCAGTCCCAATCCCGTTCCCTTCCCCACCTCTTTGGTGGTGAAAAACGGTTCGAACAGCCGCGGCATGTCCTCTTCCTTGATTCCGTGGCCGGTGTCGCCGAATTCAATCCGGATGCAGTCGGATTGGCCGCTCAGGCAGGTCTTGATGGTCAGGACGCCGTTTCCGTCCATGGCCTCGGCGGCGTTGGCGATGATATTGGTAAAAACCTGTTGGATCTGGGCGCCGTCGGCCACGATCTTGGGCAGTTCCGAATAATCCTTGCGAATTTCGATATTTTGGAAAAGGGCCTGGCGCTCAAAGATCGAGAGAGCCCGGTCGACGGTGTCATTGATGTCGGTCGGTGTCATCTCCGGCTCTTTGGGCCGGGCAAACTCGAGCAGCCCCTTGACGATATTTTTGCAGCGGGTCGTTTCTTTAATGATCTTCTTCAGGTTTTCGTGCTGCGGGGTTTCCTTTTTGGCGTCCTCGAGCAGCAGGTGACTGTAGATGAGAATGCCGCCCAGGGGATTGTTGATCTCGTGGGCGATCCCGGCCGCGAGCTTGCCTAGGCCGGCCAGTTTTTCCGACTGGATGAGGTGAGCCTGCATCTCCTCAAGCTCTCTGGTCCGCTCTTTGACCTTTTTCTCGAGCGTCGTTCCCCACTCGATGAGCTCCTCGTTGGCGGCCTTGAGCTTTTCCGTCATCTGGTTGAAGGAGGCGGCCAGGTCTCCCACTTCGTCTCGGGATTGGACTTCGACCTTATGGTCAAGGTCTCCCTTGGCGATTTGCTGGGTAGCGACAACCATGCCCTGGAGCGGCCTGATAATACTCGTCGTGGCGAAATACAGGATGACCAGAAGAAGTATAACGCTCAGGAGAGCCAGGACGGTGAAGGTGAGCATGACCCGGTTGGCGGTGTCGAGGTACGGTTTTTCCAGAGTGCCGACATAAAGAATGCCGATGATCTTGTCTTCGATATTCTTGATCGGCTCATAGGCGGTGATGTACCAGTCCCTGACGACAAAGGCCCTGTCGTTCCAGGGCCTACCCCCGTCGAGGACGGCCCTCTTCACCTCTTCCGAAACCCGCGTTCCGATGGCGCGCTTTCCCTCCTGGTCGGTCACGTTAGTCGAAATACGCAGGTCTCCCTGGAAGATGGTGGCCGTGCCGGTCTCCCGCCCCTTATATTTTTCTTCCCTGAAGACGATCTCTTTAACGCGGTCCACGATCTCATAGTTCCGGTTGAGAAGGATGCCGCCGTATAGGACACCCATGGGCTCGTCATTTTCGCTGATGACAGTGGCGGCGGCCTTGAGCATCAGTCCGCTTGTCTCTTTGTTTTCCGGCCTCGCTGCCGCCTTGGGAGTGGGGATAAATTCCAAATAAGCCTGCTCGGCAAGGTCCTGGCCCTCTCTGAGAAGCTCTTCGCGGGGCACGATTTGAGGAGAGGCGAGGACATTGGGCTGAAGGGCCCGGCGGACGATCTCATCCTCGGACTGGTCGTCGCCGACGAGTTCTGGGTTCCTGGTCCGGACGATCACCCGTCCTTTGTTGTCTGTTAGGTTCAGGATGTCAAGACCGTATTGAGTCCTGACCCTGTTCAGATACCGGAGGAGGATTTCGGTGCGCTGATTGCGGATCGCTTCCTGGAGGCTTTCCCGGGCGGCGGTCAGGCTCACCGTGTCTTTGATGTCATTGAGCTTTTCGTGGAAGACCATCCAGGCGGAGGCCAGGTCGTGGTTGACTTTGGCCTGGGCCTGGCTGATGAGGGTATTACGGATCAGACGCTGGCCGACGCTGAGCGAGATCAGCCCTCCGATGATGATCACGGCGAGAAAGCTGAGGATGAGCTTTGTGCGCAGCGAGAATTGTGGAAAACGCATTCGAGTTCAAGGAGACGGTTCTCTCCTGGGACCGTCCTCCGTTATTTTACTGAATCCGGGTCCTCTCCGGCAAATTCATCTCTTGAGCTGTCGGATCAGCTCGCCCTTCCGGCTGTAGACATTGATGACCAGCGGCATGTCGCCCGGCAGGGCATGGGTGCCGCAGGCGTGACAGGGGTCATACGGCCGGAAGGCCATTTCGGCCATGTTCAGCAAGCCCTCGGAGATATTGCCGCCCTTGATGAAAGCTTTGGCCGCCTTCTCGATGGACATGTTGATAGCGGCTGAATTATTCACCGTGGCGACGATGAGGTTGGCCTCCAGGACGATTCCCTTGTTGTCCGTCTTGTAATGATGAATGAGGGTGCCTCTGGGAGCCTCGACGATTCCCACTCCTTCCGTCGGGGTCTGGGTCGGGATGTTGCGGAGGTTGGTGTCGGTGATGGATTTATCCTCGAGGAGCAGGACCATCGTCTCGGCGGCCTGGAGGGCCTCGATCAGGCGGGCCCAGTGGAAAGCCAGGGTGTTGTGAGCGGGTTTTCCCCCCAAGGTCTCATACATCCGGTCGTGATGCTTCTGGGCCAGAGGCGTGGCCATTCCGTCGGAGGCGTTGAGACGGGCCAGCGGCGCCACGCGGTAGATCCCGCTGTCGGTGCCCTCGACGAACCCTTTCCAGCCGACCTTCTTTAGGAAGGGGAACTTGATGTAGCTCCAGGGTTCGACGTGCTCGGAGATATGGTCGAGATACTCCTGCGGTCTGAACTTGGCGTACTCTTTTCCTTCCGGAGTGACGACGCGCACGGCGCCGTCGTAGAAATTGACTTTGTTGTTGTCATCCACGAGGCCCATGTAGTAGGTCTTCATGGTGTAGGCGTCGCCAAGGACGAGGTCCACATATTGCTTATTTTTAAGGACGACGTCGTCGAAAATCTGGAGGGCGAACTGAGCGAACTCGACCACGAATTTGGCCGTCTCCTGGAACTTGACCCGGTGCTCCTCATCCAGGCCCTTGGAGACGCCGCCGGGCACGCAGCTGACGGGATGAATGACCTTGCCGCAGAGGTAGCTGATGATGTCGCGGGCTTCGCGCCGGACGCGGATGACTTTGCCGCCGATCTCGAGGCCGACCTTGCCGATGACTCCGAGAATGTTCCGCTCGGCGGCCGGCGCTTGAGGCCCGACGATAAAATCCGGACCGCCAAGAAAGAAAAAGTGCAGCGTGTGATCTTCAAATTGGAAGGCGTTGTAGATAAGCTCGCGGATTTTTCGGGCCGTGGGTGTGGGCTCGACGTGGAAGACGGCGTCGACGGCCTTGGTCGCGGCCATGTGATGGGCCGTCGGACAGACGCCGCAGATACGAGGGGTAATCCGGGGCATCTCCTCCACCGGCCTGCCGACGGCGAACTGTTCGAAACCCTTGAGCTCCGGGATCTGGAGAATGGCCCGGTCCACATCCCCCTGGTCGTTGAGGAAGATCTCGATCTTGCCGTGGCCCTCCAGCCGGGTGATCGGGTCGATGGTGATTCTTTGCGTCATTTTATGGTCTCCATTCGTTTGCGGCCCAAGAGAGATTTGGGCAGGCTGAAGCGATAAAATGTCCCTGCGGGATCGACGATGGACTGGACAATCCGGTCGATCTCCTTCTCGTCGTTGGTGTCCAGGATCGAGGCCAGCGCCGAGAGAAACTTGGCGCCCTGATCATAGACCTGGTCGGTCGGGCCGAAGCAGCCGCGGCAGGGCATGTTCCCGTTGATGCAGCGGTGGCCGCAGCCGTCGCGCGTCGCCGGCCCCATGCAGATCACTCCCTGGGCCAGGAAACATTTTTCCGGGTCGAGGACGACTTCCCAGGTCCGTTTGATCTCCTTGATGGACAGCTTTTCCGGCTTGGTCTTGTTCCGGTCGCAGGTGTCGCACTCGGATTTATTCGGCGCCAGGACCGCTCCTTTCGGCGGAAGCTTTCCCTCGAGGATGGCCGTCACGGCGTTGAGGATCAGGTCGCGGGGCGGGGCGCAGCCGGGCAGATAATAATCCACGTCGATGACCTGGTCGAGGGCGTAGACGGTATCGTAAAAGCTCGGCAGAGTCAGCTCATACCCATCCAGGACCGTCTTCTCCTGGGGGACCACTTTATTCGGGTTGTCGGTGGAGGGCGTCGTGAGGTAGGCTCGCCGGAAGATGGTCTCCTTGTTCCAGAAGTTGGCCAGCCCCGGAATCCCTCCCATATGGGCGCAGGCGCCGTGGGCGACGACGAGCCCGGATTTTCGCCG
>CAYGYP010000017.1:0-13681 GCA_964354115.1 uncultured Candidatus Bathyarchaeia archaeon
AGACGAGGGCCATACACGGAGCGTACAGTCCGATGCCGATGGTCTGGAGCGCGCCAAGGACGAAGGTCACGACGACAGCGATGATGAATTTCCATCCCGTCAGAGCGAAAGCATCGCCGCCGGCCGGCATAAAGTTCAGGAGCCCGGCCAGCATAGCGAAGGCGACAATGATGAGCGCTCCGCACAGGCCGATCCGGATCTTGTCGACGGGCATCTTACAGACCCCGCCGGCGCCGATGACCGCCCCCAAAGTCGCGGCGAGCATCATGGAGATGAGCGTCAGAGGGGCCACCTCGACGACGGTGATAAAGATGAGAGCTTGGGCGGCAACCGGAAGGCAGTGGCCGACGTTAAGAGTGCCGGGGATGACTCCATCATCCACGATTTTCGTGAGCTTGTAGAATGAGGTTGTCGGGGCGAAACTGCCGATGCCCAGTGTGTCGAAAAAGTTCGTCACGAAGCCGATACCCGTCAACGGCAGCCAGGAGACTTTTGAAAAAGACGGACGGCGTTTAGCGATATCCCGGGAATAGACAACGGCGAAAATCAAGGCCGAGATGCCGAGAAGAGCCAGTAGGACGAACTTCATGGTTCGCCTTTAAACGGAAAATGGAATGGGAAATAAGACAGGATGGTGAAGAGGAATCTCTTCATGAGCCTCCTTGATACCAGATAATCGGGGGGACGTCAATAGCGGTTCTGTGATTCAGACAGTGGGAGGGATTTTTCGATATCGCGCGAGGATCGACCAGGACGAGCGATCGGAAACACCGTGCCGGAAGGCCGGCGGGAAAAGACTTCAGAGGCTTAAAGGCTTGATTTTCCGATGAAGGGAAGACTTCCCCCTGAAGATGCGGCCGGGGGATTAGGCTCGGTCGATCACGGGCCGCGGGGAAACTTCAACCCGTCCAGGTAATCGCGGCGGATTCGCCGCACCTTGCGAAGGAGCTTCGATTTCCCCGGTTCTTCAATCGTCATCACCAGCTCCGTGTACTCCGGGGCATCGAAGAAGGCGTAGTAGTTTTTAGTATAGACCACCAGGTGATTATCGTAAGGCCGCAGATGATACCGAAGACTCATCAGGGTCAGGTGATTGAGTTCCGGCCGACGTTCCTCCATGATCTTCATCTGCATCAAGGTATACATCAAGGCCACGAAGACGACTTGGTTTGAGACGAGGTTGAAGCTCGGCAAGTGGAACTTAGTCAGGTCCCAGAAGACCTTGGTCTGACGATGACGCTCCTCGATCGCCTCCCGGAGATGATAGAGATGACGGATGACCGGCGCGTTCCGGGTCGCGGCCGTGGTGGCGATCCCCCAGGGCAGTTTTCCCCGTTCCCGGGTCAGGACGACCGTCAACGGGACCGGGCAGGCGTCCCAACTCTGAAGCTCGTTGAAGGCGATGACTTTTTCCGCCGGCGCCGGTTTCTTGGGGGGCGCCGGCATCCGGAGGCCCAGCGGTCCGACCTCCGGTAACTCCGGGATGCTGGGATGATACTCTTGCCAGTTGGGCTTCTTCTCCAGCCGGAGCAACCCCCGGGCGTCCTCCAAGACATTCATGTCGCTGCGGAGCGCGACCACTGTGTCCACATTCCAGGCCGTCTTTAAATGTCCGATTCGAGGACCGTCCAAAAACCCTCGATCGACCACCAGCCACTTCATGACTCTCCGCCCCACCGTCTCCAGGAACTGCTCCACCAGCTCAAAGAGAATCGACCCCTCGTGATCATTGCCCGACCGAAGACGCATGGCCACGAAAAAGAAAAACTCACCCCGGCTGTTGGTATGGATGAGTTCCACCCATTTATAACACCGCCTCAGGCGGCAGCGCCGGCGCTGTTGCGGACTCAACTCCGCTTCCTTCACCGGGTGGTTGTGCTCGTCGAAAAGCAGCACCATCGAATGTTCAGACCGCGGATTGTCCGGGACGAAGACATAGGAGGCGTCCCCGATGAAAATGCCCTCCGGATCGTAGAGCTTCTCTTGGGCCAAAAGATGGGCCATCTCCCGGTCGAACCAACAGAACAGCTCCTCCGCATGGGTTGCCTTGGCCGTCTTCCGCAACCAGTCCTGGTCGCAGGGTGTCTGCCGGTCATATTTGTTCTTTTGATTGAACCCCGGACAATGGATCGTCACCTGGCCGGTCTGGGGATGAACGGCCTTCTTGCCCACCTCCGGACCGAAAGCGTTCAACAGGCCCCCCGTCCGGACAACGAATGGATAGCCGTGGAAACTCTGCATCCCGTGCAGCCGCAGACTCAAGTCCGAGGCGATGTACAACCAAAGCGGCACCTCGATTTTCTTTTTCCGGAGAGGATAGCCGGCCGCCAGCCGCCTTAAAATCCCCCGCTGGTCGAGATATTGGAAAAACTCCGTCCCCGCCCCCTCCGAGACCGTCTCCAGATAGTCAATCTCCTAATGCTATCAGATGTCAAGTAAAAAAAATCGCAGCCGCCAGGACAGCCCGGATCTGCGTCTTATAAATGATTCATTATCTGATCATTACCAATATCGTCCTCCCACTGTCTGAATCACAGTCACGATTGCAGAGGGAGCGTCGCCGCTTGATCCGCCTTCTGACCTCGCCTTCCGAACTGGCAGTTGGGTCGGTCGCCCGGGTGCGGAGAAAATGCGGGAATCCTCGGTGCGGTTGCCTCTCAGGTCAAGGACATCCACAGACGATTTTCCTTTTCAGAGACGACCAAGGACGCAGACGAGGCAAGCTCGTTCGCCGTGCCGATGAGGCCCGGATGCATAAAGCCGGAGAGCGCTACCGAAAATGGCGAAAGGCAGCGAACCGACTTCGCGCCATCGAAAATCGCCAAAGACAAATTTTGCTGGCGGAAATCAAGAAGAAGGCTGTTTTCTATGAGTAGGCTAACCGGCTGATATTAAAGATGATATATGAGAAATTAATTCCGCCAAATCACGATTTTTTCGTGCGGAATGTAGGTTACAACTGTCGAAAAAAAGTATAAAATTGTTTTCAGTCAAAAAAAAAGCTTGAAATAAAGGCAGGTTTTAGATTATTAATGAGGGGGCTGGAAGATATCGGGATTATGCAATAAAGATCCTCGCCCAAGCGGTAGAAAAATAAGATCTTGCGGGCTTCGATATCCGGGCAGTTACAAAGAGGTTAAGCGTCATGAAAAAAGATACACATCCCATCGGAAACGCGCACTATATCAAAAAGCTCAATAAGGTCAAGGTTCTCGATCTCATCCGGAACAACGACAACTTGTCCCGGGCCGAAATCGCCAAGAGAAGCGGCCTCAGCGCACCGACCGTGTCCCGCATTGTCGATACCCTGATCGCCGAGGGCTTCATCCGAGAGATCGGAGAGGGCGCCTCCCAGGGCGGTCGCCGACCGATGATGCTTCGCCTGGCGGCGGAGGACAACTTCATCATCGGCATCGATCTCGGAACCACCAATATCTACGGCGTCGTCTCCGACCTCAACGCCCGCATCATCCATGAACTGAAAAGCCCGACCCATGTCCGGGAAGGTTTTGCCGGGGTCATGGAAAGAACGGTGGCGGTCATCGACGACCTTATGGCGAAGATGGGCCGGGACGTCGATCGGATTCACGGCATCGGAATGGCCGTCGCCGGATTGATCAACAGGGAGCGGAACATCGTCGAATTTTCGCCGAACTTCAATTGGCACAACGTGAACATTCTCGGTGTTCTGGGAAAAAAATACCGGATCCCCATCATTATCGACAACGTCTCGCGCGTCATGGCTCTGGGGGAAATGCGCTACGGGCTCGGCCGGGACCATAAGAATCTGATCTGCATCAATGTCGGCTACGGCATCGGCGCCGGATTCATCGTCAACGGCCGTCCCCTCTACGGACCCGCGGGCATGGCCGGAGAGCTGGGTCACATCATCATGGATATCGACAGCCGGGTCCAATGCGGATGCGGAAACTTCGGATGCCTGGAAGCGCTGGCCTCGGGAAACGCCATAGCCAAGGCGGCAAAGATCAGTCTTGAAGCGGGGGAATCGAGCTATTTGATTGAACTCTGCGGTGGAGACATCCCGGGGGTGACTGCGGAAATGGTCGCCTCGGCCGCCAAGCAGGGCGATGCTCTTGCGGTCAGAATATTCGACAGGGCCTCCGAATACATCGGGATCGCCCTGGCCGGCATGATGAACATCTTCAACCCGGAAATCGTTGTCATGGGAGGCGGGGTGGCCCAGAGCGGGGACATTCTCTTCGACAAGGTCCGAAAAATCGTTGCCGCCCGGTCCCTGAACAAGATTGCCAGGGATGTTCCTATCCACCCGGCCACCTTCGGCATGAAGGCGGCGGTCATGGGCGCCGTCGCGCTGATCCTGGGCCCTGTTTTAAATCTGGATATCGATCTTTCCTACGGCCGGAACTCGGGCCATTGACGGACCCGAAGACATCCCTCTTTCTTATTTCAATAGCCGGCGTTCGAATTCTCTGCGTTCTTTCATCGCCAGCTGTTCGGTGAAGCTTTTATCCATATGCGGTGGAAGCGAGGGATCATAATCCGGATTTGGGCGGGGCAGTTGGGCGTCGGTCTCTTTGAGCCATTCCTCCAGCAGGCGGTTCAATTGTTCGACCCGGCTTGGAAAACGTTGAGCGAGGTCATGAAGCTCTCCGGGATCTTCCGCCAGATTGAAAAGCGAATAGGCGCCGGATGTGTCGTTGTACCATCGGATGAGCTTCCAATCTTTCAGAATGATGGAAGAGAAAGGTCCGGTGGCATGGGTGTAATGGGGGGAATGGAAAAAGAGGGGGCGGTCCGGGAAATCACTCGCCCCGGTTAAAAGCGGCATCAGACTATGCCCGTCAAGGTGCTGCTGCGGCCTCAACGCCAGACCGGCCATCTCCAGAAACGTGGGATAAAGATCCATGTGGATGACTCGCGTGGAGCTGCGTTGTCCGGCCTGAATATGACCGGGCCACCGAATAAAAAGCGGGATCCGCATTCCGCCTTCATAGGGGAATGACTTGCCGCCCGACAACGGATAATTTGATGTGTCCCCCAGGGTCAGTCCGCCGTTATCGGAAGTTGACCCGCCCCTGACCTGCTCCCCATTTCTCGTCCATTTTGTCAGCAACTTTTCGAATAAGCAAGTCCATTTTTAACCACCTCGAGATCCGGGTCAGGAACCCCTTTTCGGAACTCGACTTGAGCCGCGAATTCCTCCGGCGTCGCATTGCCGAGAGCGCTGTGAGGGCGTTCTTGGTTGTAATCCCTCCGCCAAGCTTCGACCTTGTCCCGGGCATCATCCAAGCTTAGGAACCAATGTTCATTTAAGCACTCTTGCCGAAACCGGCCGTTGAAGGACTCGATATACGCGTTATCCGTCGGCTTCCCCGGACGAGAGAAATCCAAAATGACATGATTCCAGTAGGCCCAGAGATCGACGTCCTTCGAGATGAATTCCGGACCGTTGTCCACCCGAATCGTCTGCGGTCGTGCGTGAACTTTCATCGCGCGCTCCAGGACCTCGACCACCTCGCAGCCCCGGATCCTCTGGCCGACATGAATCGCCAGGCTTTCACGCGTATGATTGTCCACTATCGTTAAAAGCCGGATCCTCCGGCCATCGAAGAGCTCGTCCGACATGAAATCCATGCTCCAACACTCGTTCTTTTCTGCGGCCAGAGGCCGCAGCTCCCTCTTCAAACAGGCCTTGCGACGCCTGGGAGGCCTCCTCCTCATGGCCAATCCTTCCTCCCGGTACAAACGATAGATGCGCTTGTGATTCACGTGCCATCCTTCCCGTTCGATCAGGATATGAAGCCGTCTGCCGTTGGAGGAGGAGTATCCATTCCTGATGATCGACGCCCATTACGACAAGGTCCGTGTCGAGGATCGGGTCATGACGTTGGCCTTGATGATCGCCCATGGCGTCAACAGCAACGGGATCAGGGAGATCCTGGCCGTGGAGCCGATGTTCGACGAATCGGAGGACTCTTGGCGGGAGTTCTTCCAGAAGCTGAAGAAACGAGGGCTGCGCCGGGTCAATCTTTGTATCTCTGACGCCCATGCCGGCATCCAGGCCGCCGTGAAAAAAGAGCTCCTGGGCGCCTCCTGGCAACGATGCAAGGTTCATTGCGTGCCTCGTAGAGTACAGACAAGGAGGGTGAAATGTCCTTCCCCTGACAAAACTTCCGAGTCAGGTAGTTGGGGACAGATGGCGGCGGCGCAAGCGGCCGTCATGAAACATGTCCGACATTGCATGGCCAGGACCCATGCCGGGCCAGCGAACGAACCGACAGGCCGCAGCTGTCCAGCGAACGCAATCAAGCGCCGTCATGCACCTCTGGCGGGCATTCATGGGAGAGCCGGAGAATGGGAGTGTCGAGCCTCTTGTGGACGGGCGAAGACTGCAGGGAATCCGGAAAAGGAAGCGATACCGGAAGACCACTCCTCGGCGTTAGAGCGGCGGCATGCCGGGAATGTCTGTGCGGTAACGAGGGAGATCCTGTAGTGCACCGAGAATCCGAATCTCAAACGGGTCAGGGCAATAAGCAAAGTCGAAATGCCCGGACTGCATTACAGGAAGTCGGAGGGGGACATAGTACCGTGGATGGCAAGGACAGCATAAGCTTGTCGGAGGGAAGGTCCCCTGCTTTGGCCGGAGTCTATTCTGACGAGGAAGGACCGGTGACTGCCGGGGGGAGAAGCCTCTTGGCTCAACGCACGCAAAAAAAGGTCCAGGTACTCCAGAATACACTGCATCGGGCGGCCAAGAAGGAACCGGGCCGGAGATTCGGGATTTTGTATGACAAGGTCTGTCGATGGGAGGTGTTATGGACTTCGTGGATTAGGGTTCAGAAAAACAAAGGAGCACCGGGGGTCGATGGACGCACGATCCTCGCCATCAAAGACGAGGGCGAAATGAAGTTTATTCGAGAGATCCAGCAAGAGCTGTTGGAAAAGCGATACAAACCGCAACTTATTCGCCGGGTCTTTATCGAAAAAGCGAACGGCAAGCTGAGACCCTTGGGAATCCCGACGGTCAAGGATCGGATCGTTCAAGGAGCGGTTAAGCTGGTCTTGGAGCCGATCTTCGAGGCCAACTTCATGGAGGAATCGTACGGGTTTAGACCGAAACGGAGCTGTCAGCAAGCTCTCCGCTCGATTCGGAAATGGGTGACCTATGGGTACTCATCCGTCATCGATGCGGACATCGCGTCTTATTTTGATGCGATCGATCACGATATGCTCATCGCGCTCGTCCGAAGAAGGGTCACGGATAAGTGGGTACTCCGCCTGATTCGGAGATGGCTCAGATGCGGGATATTCGAGCAGGACAAAATGAAGCTGGTCGATAAGGGGACGCCGCAAGGCGGCGTTCTCAGCCCCCTGTTGGCAAACATTTATCTTCATCCCCTGGACAAATACTGGGCCAAACAATATCCGGAGTCCAAACTGGTCAGGTACTGCGATGACTTCGTGATATTGATCCGGAGAAGAAAGGCAGAGCCCTATCTTCAGGACTTGAGGCGATTCGTCGCCAAGCTGAAGATCGATCTGTCGGAGGAAAAGACGCGCATCGTCGAGGCCGAAGAGGGCTTCGATTTTCTAGGAGCCCGATTGGTCTATAAGCCGACGCGACGCGATCGAAACCGGAAGTTCTGTTATGGTTTTCCGAGCCCAGAATCCATGAAGAGAGTTCGATTGAGGATACGGACCGAAATCGGCCGGGACTACAGAAAATCCTTGGAGGAAAAGATTCAACGACTCAACCCGAATATCCGCGGTTGGGCCAACTACTTCAACTGGCTCAATAGTGGGGAACACTTTCACAAAATCGAAAGGTACGTCATCCAGAGTCTGAATCGATGGAACCGGAGGAAGAAGGGCGGTATGAAGAGGAGCTATCGGAGGCTCACGGGCAGAGACTTTGAAAAGAAAGGACTCTATCCGCTTCATGGAAGTATCGCCCATCTTTACTGACTTTGCATGCCGTCATGATGTTGTCATTCGCGCCGTCCATCGGAAAGCCGCATGAGGGAGAACCTCACGTACGGTTTGATGAGCGGGGACAGGAAACGGAGCTATGGAACGGATTGAGGCACCGGCGAGAGCGCGAAAGCGGCCGGTAACGGCTACTCCCCGTTGCCTGCGGTCACCGCGCCTGTCCTCGACTCTACTTATGCGGAACATCCTGGCCAAGGTCCCGCATAAGGAAAAACGGCGTTTCGCCGCCCATCTGAAGCAGATCTGGCTCCAGCCCGATAAGAAGACTGCCAAGCGTGCTGCGGCTCAGCTGGTTCAGGAATACGGCGAGCGTTTTCCAGACGCCACACGCTGTCTCGAGGAAGGGTTCGAGGACTCGCTCCAGTTCTACGCTTTTCCCGAGATCGATCCCAAGAAGATCTCTT
This sequence comes from uncultured Candidatus Bathyarchaeia archaeon, assembly GCA_964354115.1. Taxonomy (GTDB): domain Archaea; phylum Thermoproteota; class Bathyarchaeia; order Bathyarchaeales; family Bathycorpusculaceae; genus DASPTR01. The sequence goes on from CAYGYP010000017.1 coordinate 8,376, forward strand.
CGACGAACATGTCCGAGCGTACCATCCGCGAGGTCCGGCGCCGCAGCCGCGTGGTTGGGATCTTCCCCTCCATCCAGTCTTGGGTCCGCTTGGACACCTGTTATCTCATGGAGTACTCAGAAGACTGGCCCACCGATCGGAGCTATATCAAACGGGAGAAGGTCCAGGAAGCTCTTGAACGTGGCCGGGCCTTCCCGGCAGCTCAGGCCGCAAGCTGAAGAGAGTATAGAAATGGCCCCAAAGTTGCGAACTCAACTTGACACGGCCTTATTCGACTTGACTTTCATTAGAACTTTTTTAAGAATAGTAACAAAGTTAAGATATGATCATTTTCCGCAAATTTAGGCAAGCTAATTTTATAAATATAATAACCGCCGTTATTGAAAAGAAAAAACCAAATCTTGTTTACGGCAATAATTATTACATTGATGCAATAAATAAATGATATAAATGATAAAATTTCTGACGGACTTATTGGATATTTCGAAAAAGGAGCGAATACCAATGGAAAAAGAGCGCTCACGGCGGGATTTTTTACGGCTGCTGGGCTGGGGAGCCGCGTCCGTGGCCTTGCCTGGCTGTGGGAGTCGAGACCGGGGGGTTGCCTCTGGCCGCGTAAGTACATCCAAAGGCTGGGCCCGGAAAACCCAGAAGCCCAATATTCTGTTCATCATGGCGGACGACCACGCGGCCAATGCCATTGGCTGCTACGGCAGCTACCTGGCAAGCGCCGTAAAAACCCCCAACCTGGACCGCCTGGCTGCCGAGGGCGCACGCCTGAATAACTGCTTCTCCACCAACTCCATCTGTGTCCCCAGCCGGGCTACAATTCTCACAGGGGAGTACAGCCATGTTAACGGTGTCTACACTCTGGAGGATACTCTGGATCCTGAGCATCCCAACGTGGCCAAGGAACTACAGAAGAATGGCTTCCAAACGGCAGTCATCGGGAAATGGCACCTCAAAGCCGAACCAAGCGGTTTCGACCACTTCAGTGTCCTGCCGGGACAGGGCCGCTACCACAATCCTCAGCTGAGGGAAAAATCGCAGGGTCTGAAGGAGTATCCAGGCTACTCCACAGACGTCATCACCGATCTCTCCCTGGAGTGGCTGGAGAGGCGCGACAAATCAAAACCCTTTTTCCTGATGTGCCATTATAAGGCCCCCCATGACCCCTGGGATCACGCCCCGCGCTTTGATGACTGGTACCGGGAAGAAACTATTCCAGTGCCCCCTAATCTGTATGATGACTACCGGAACCGCTTTTCCCATGCTGGCACGGTCTGGTCGACCATGGAACGGATGGTTCCCGACCGCTACCTTTACCAAATCAAGCCGGAGGAAATCGGCGACATGGAGCGAGATGAAATACGCCGTTATGTATATGACAAATTCATCCGGCAGTACCTGCGCTGTGCCCAGGCCGTGGATTACAATGTGGGCCGTCTGTTGGACTACCTGGATGAGAGCGGCCTGGCAGAGAATACAGTGGTTATCTACACCAGTGATCAGGGGGTGTTCCTCGGCGAACATGGGTATTTTGACAAGCGGTTTATGTACGAAGAAAGCCTGCGTATGCCCTTCTTGATACGATATCCTGGGGAAATCTCTCCGGGCACGATCAGCAACGAACTGGTGGAGAACACCGATTTCGCGTCACTTTTCCTCGATTACGCAGGGGCTGAAACTCCAGATTTCAAGCAGGGCCGGAGCTTCCGCGCCATCTGCCGGGGAGAAAAGCCATCCGGATGGAAGCAGGTGACCTACTACCGATACTGGATGCACATGTCCCATTTCGCCATACCGGCCCATTACGGAATCCGTACCAAACGCTACAAGCTCATCTACTATTACGGGGAGCCCCTGGGCATGCCTGATACAGAGTATGTGCGCAGCTGGGTTGAGGGGTCACCAAAGATAGAACCCACTGAGCCGGAATGGGAGCTTTTCGACCTGGAGAAGGATCCTCATGAAATGAAAAATGTCTATAACGACCCAGCATATGCCGGCGTCGTTTCCAGTCTGAAAAAGCTTCTCCTGGAGCGGAAAAAAGCAATCGGAGACACCGACGCATCTTATCCACGATTGATAGAGCAGAGGAAAAAATATTGGTGAATATTACTGACAGCCGACTGGGCTGAAAAAAATCATAAGTCGGGAATCCATTGCAAGAGGATGAGATAAGAGGCCAGTCAGTCATTCCAATGGGCGTCGATGATGGCCCGAATGCGAGGATTGCCTTTGTCCATGTCGCCGATCCTTGCGGGGATGCATTTCAATTCGGCCTTGAGTTCTGCGATGATCTTTCCGTACGCCTTTTCGCCGTAGCGGTTGTCCATTTCATGGGGATCCTTCTCAAGATCGTAGAACTCCCATCCTGCCGGTGTGCTCTTCCAGAACCGGTTCCCGTCCTTCCCAGTGACCTTTTGACCAGCATGGATGTCGGTATAGTCCACACCATAAAAGAAAATCAGCTTGTACTTCTTTGTCCGCATGCCGAAGTGGGGTGGCTTGTTGTGGCCGTGGGCCATGTGCATCCAGTATCGATAGTAGGTCGCTTTCCGCCAGTATTCGGGCACTTCTTTACATTCGAGCGCGGCGGCGAAGCTGTGTCCTTGGAAGGTATCCAGCGGTTTCACCCCGGCTAGCTCCAACAGAGTGGGTGCATAATCAGTGTTGGTGATCAGCCATCTGCACTTCAGGCGTTGGCTAGCTTCGGATAGTGCACGATCAGGGGCATGCGGATGGATTCCTCGTACATCCAGCGTTTGTCGATAAAATCATGTTCGCCCAGCATCATGCCTTGATCGCTTGTGTAGAAGATGACAGTATTGTCCATCAGGCCGTTTTTCTCTAGTGAAGTGCGTCTAACGCTTCTTTACACTTGGGGATTTTCGATAAAATTCTATCAACTGACGCGCTCCAGAGAAAGACCCGAGGATTTTGGTTGTGGTTGGACAGATATTCTTCAATAGCGGCGATCAAGGCCGGCAGGCTCGAGAAACTGCCCCGGCGAAGACGCTTCTGGCTGAGTTCACGAAACCAGCGTTCAATCAGATTCGACCACGAGCTGGACGTCGGCGTAAAGTGCAGATGAAATCGCGGATGCCGCTTGAGCCAGGATATCACCCGGGGATGTTTATGCGTCCCATAATTATCCACGATCAAGTGGAGATCGAGTTCGAGAGGGGTTTGGGAGTTGATTTTCTTAAGGAAGCAGATGAACTCTTGATGCCGATGGCGCGGCATGCAATCTCCGATCACCCTGCCGTCGAGCATGCTCAGGGTGGCAAGCAGAGTCGTCGTTCCATGACGCACATAATCATGCGTCATTGTTCCACAGCGACTTTTCTTCAGGGGCAGACCGGGCTGGCCTCGGTCCAGAGCCTGGATCTGGCTTTTCTCATCCATGCACAGAACCAGAGACTTGTCCGGAGGATTCAGATAAAGCCCGAGACGCTGTCATCGCCTCGGCAATCCTCGACCCGCTTCTGCATCATTCGTGAGTGATCAACATCAAGGGCCACAGCTATGGGCTCAAAGGTATCAATGTTTGTCCCAGTCGATCCCTTTTTCTAATTGATCAAATATCCACTTGTCCCATTTCACATTGTAGAGTCGATGCTCCGGCAATGGCCAGTACCGGGTAAATTCCGAATCTTTGCGCGCCGCCTCCATGATTGAATCGATTTTTTTTACAAGCTCAGGATCGCTCGAAGCGATATTCGTTCGTTCGCCAATATCCGTCATGAGGTCATACAGCTCGATGCGATCTTTCGTCCCGCCGAATCGAACCCCTTTATATCGGCCGATCCTGACAGCCTGCTGTTTGCCAAAGTGGTATTCCCAATACAAATATTCTTTTTGGGCTTGACGATCATTTTTGCCGATTAAAGTAGGAACGAGAGAGATGCCATCGGTATTCCGGGGAGCCTGAGCCCCTGCCAGGTCAGCCAAAGTGGCCATAAAGTCCCAGCCTGCGGCCGGAAGGTCGCTGACGCCGGACGGCATTATGGTGCCAGGCCAGAAAGCAATCTTAGGGACACGGATCCCGCCTTCATAGAGGAACCGCTTTTTCCCTTTCAAAGGGCCGTTCGCCCTGAACCTATCCGTATATTTGTAGTAACTGTTTTCATCTCCGTTATCGCTGTTTAAAAACAGGGCCGTCTTTCTCTCAATCCCAAGATGCTTCAGTTCTTGAATGATGCGGCCGACGTCGGAATCGAGACGCGTGATCATTGCCGCATAGAGCTTCTCAAGATGAGTCCATTCCCGGTCTGCGTAGGGTCCGTAACCGGGTCCCTGGATTTCGTCCCGATCCCTGGGGGATCGACCGTGGGAGATCTGGGTCGGGAAATAGACAAAAAACGGAGTGTCCTTGTTTTTCCTGATGAAATTCAGAATCTCCTCTACGAACAGATCTTCAGAATAGAGCCCTCGCTTCCCGACAATCCCCGGCCGGCGGACGTCTTCGGGCCGATTCTCCTCGAATATAATTTTTTCATCATTCTTCCATAATTCAACGGGATAATACTGCTGGGCGTCATCAGTCTCTTTAAACCCGAACCAGTAATCCCATCCATGCTCGGTCATCTTTCCTTTCGGAAGAGGGATCCCGGCTTCCAGTTTTACAAATTGGGCGGTCGTGTATCCGGCCTTTTTCATGACCTGGCCAAGGGTCGGAAGTTTCGGGGGCCACAAATCACTGGGATATTCCGTCATATAGCCCGAAAAATTTGGAAGATGAGGCAAGGCGTTATCGCGGATAGGAGCATGGCCGGGATGCATCCCCATCAACATGCTGACTCTCGAGGGCACGCATACGGTATTGCCCGCATATAAGTTCATGAAACGCATTCCGTCAGCGGCCATTTTGTCGATTTGGGGCGTTAGGATGAGTCTCTGTCCATAACTGCCCAATCCCGCGTAGCCCAGATCATCCGCCATTATGAGGATGATGTTGGGTTTGGAAAGCGGGTTGGCTTTTGCCGCTGTTTTTTGCCCAGCCGTTAAGCCATGCGCCAGCGGTGCCAAAGTCGCTGATGCGGCTGCAACCGTACCTAAGAATTCTCTTCGATTCATCTAGGTTTTCATTTCTATGCCTCCTTTGTCACCAATAGCCACGATAACTGGCGGGTTCGCGGCCCCGGGGCCTCACATCATGTCGCTTCAGAACCTGTAGAGCAAGGATAACCTGACCTGCCGGGAGCCGGTAAAGCCGCGTAATCCCAGAGACCCTGCCGTGTAGGTCCCGCTTGTCGTGTTCTCGTCCGCCGGACGCCAGGTGCCGGCCGGGTTCTTGTTGA